>NZ_JBVAPG010000117.1:0-26359 GCF_055413685.1 Bradyrhizobium sp. LeoA1Lang
TTACCAGGTTGCGGGGCTGCTGCGCAGCAGCCCCGCAACCTGGCCCTAACCCATCAACCCGCCCTGCCGCCTCAAGCGCCGGGCTCCTGTCCCTGATTATCCTGTCTCACTACAGGGGTGCAGTTCATCACAATCCGGCGACAACTGTCCCGGGTTACGCGTTCCGCTCCACCCGGGCTACAAGCTTCACCTCTCCCGCTTGCGGGAGAGGCATAGGCCGCCTTCGGCGGCCGTTCTTAAGGACGCCGAAGCGAAGCTTCGGCTACGGCGTAGCGCCGGGTGGGGGCTCTCTCCACTCGGGGAGTCCCAATGCGGAGACACCCTCACCCCAGCCTTCTCCCGCAAGCGGGAGAGGGAGCTACATCCATGCGTTTGGCATCAATCCTCGAACCCTCGCGCGCCGCGCCGTGCCTTGACGTCACCGCGGCGCTTCTTGCCTTCCAGGCGGCGATGCTTGGAGCCGAGCGTCGGCTTGGTCGGCCGGCGCGGCGTCGGTCGCACCATGGCCTCGCGGAGCAGCTCAAGCAGGCGCTCGATTGCGTCGGCGCGGTTGCGCTCCTGGGTGCGGAAGCGCTGGGCGTGGATCACGATCACGCCCTCCTTGGTCATGCGCTGGCCAGCCAATCGGACCAGCCGCGCCCGGACATCCTCGGCGAGCGCGATTCTGCTGGTCTCGAACCGTAGCTGCGCCGCTGTCGCCAGCTTGTTGACGTTCTGCCCGCCCGGACCCGAGGCGCGCACGAATCCGATCTCGATATCGTTCTCATCAATGGAGAGGTCGCGGGCAACCCGCAGCATGGCATCACCGGTGGTCGGGCAGGAATCGTCCGCCGCACCATAGCGGGTTTCGCGCCCGCTCCGCGAGCACAGACCCTCATCCTGAGGAGCCTGTAGCCCGGGTGGAGCGGAACGCCTAACCCGGGACACCTGTGTCCGCACTGCGAGCGGTCCCCGGGTTACGCTGGCGCTTCACCCGGGCTACGGCACTACGACACTCACTCAGTTCGGCGCGGACGGCTTCGCGGCTGACGGGGCGGCGGCCGGTGGGCTCGCGGCCGGCGGCGTCGCGGCTGACGGCGCGCTCACCGGTTGGGCCGCGGCCTGCGGGGTGCGGCCGACGACGACTGTGAGCAGGCCCTGGCCCCAGAGCCGCTGCGACACCTTGCGGGCGTCGTCCAGCGTCACCGCGTCGACGATGGCGTTGCGCTTCTCGATGTAGTCGATCGGCAGCTTGTCGGTCTGATACTGCAGCATCGCCTGCGCGAGCTTCGACGAGGTATCAAGCGCCAGCATCTGCGAACCCTTCAGGTACGACTTGGCTTCGTCGAGCTCCTTCTGGGTCGGGCCTTCCTCGGCCATGCGGCGGACTTCCTTCTCGATCGCGTCCACCGTTTCGCCGGCGCGATCGGCGCGGGTGCCGGTATTGCCGATGAACAGCGAGGAGTGCTCCATCCAGACCAGCGCTCCATAGACGGAATAAGCCAGCCCACGCTTCTCGCGCACTTCGCGGTAAAGCCGCGAGGACAATCCGCCGCCGCCGAGGATGTGGTTGACGACGTAGCCCGGCATGAAATCCGGCTCGTGGCGGCGGATGCCGGGGCCGCCGAAGGTCACGACCGTTTGCGGCACGTCGAGCGGAATGAGGGCGCGCTGCGGCGGCTTGGCCGCGACGATGTCGGCGACCGGCGTCAGCGTGGCCTTGGCCGGCAGCCCGCCAAAGGTCTTGTCGAGCAATTTGCCGAGCGTGTCCGGATCGACATCGCCGACCACGGCGACCTTGAGCGTGTCCTTGGCGAGCACGCGGCGGACATAGTCCTTGAGCTCGGCGATCTCGATCGTCGGCACGCTCTCGAGCGTGCCCTGGGCCCCCCGGCCGTAGGGATGGTCGCCGAACGCAACTTCGAGGAATTTACGGCCTGCAAGCGAGCTCGGGTTGGTGGATTCGCGGCGCAGGTTGGAGAGCACCTGCGCGCGGATGCGCTCGACATCGGGCGCCTCGAAGCGCGGCGAGGTCAGTGCTGAGCGCAACAGGTCGAAGGCCTCGTCCTTGTTGTCCTTGAGCATGCGCAGCGAGCCGCGGAAATTGTCGCGCTGCGAGGAAAAACTCAATTCGATGGCGCGGCGATCGAGCCGCTCATGAAAGGTCTTGGAATCGAGATCGCCGGAACCTTCGTCGAGCAGGTCGCCGACCAGATTGCCGACGCCGGGCTTGGCGGCGGGATCCTGGCTGGCGCCGCCGCCGAAGGCATATTCCATCGCAATCAGCGGCACGGTCGAATCCTGAACGAACCAGGCCTCGATGCCGCCGGGCGATACAAGACGCTGGATCTTGGTTGCGGCCCGCGACGGGCGCGACGCGAGCATCGTCGTCAGCGCGAGCGCGCTGCCGCCGACGAGGACCGAACGCCGAGTGAGAGAATAGGTCACGAGCGCTTCTCCTCGCGTTTGGGCGCAGTATCCTTGATCAAGTAACCGGTCACCGAACGTTTCTTGTCCAGCCAGTTTTGCGCGGCCTCGCGGACCTGTTCGGCGGTGACAGCGCGGATGCGCTCGGGCCAGCTCCTGATATCGTCGACGCTCAAACCCGTGGTGAGCGCGCCGCCATACCAGCGTGCCAGCATCGCCTGATTATCCTGCGCGTAGATCGATTCCGCGATCAACTGGGTCTTGACGCGTTCGAGGTCCTCGGCGCGCGGCGGGTTCCGCGCGATATCGGCAATGACCTTGTCGATGGCGTCCTCGATCTGCGCGAAGTCGACGCCGGGCTTCGGCGTTGCGGCGATGACGAACTGCGAGGGGTCGAGCGCAGTGCCCTGGTAATTGGCGCCGGTCGAGATCGCGAGCTGACGGTCGATCACCAGCGAGCGGTAGAGATAGGAATTGGCGCCGCCGCCCATCAGTTGCGCGAGCACGTCGAGCGCGGGGCTTTCGCCCACCGCGGCGGTGGCGGCCGACGGGACCAGGTAGTAGCGGCGCATGGTCGGCTGTTCGACGCGCGGATCGGCCAGCGTCACCGTGCGCGGGGAGACCGGTATCGGCTCCTGCGGGCGCAGCCGTTTTGCGGGGATCGAGGGCTGCGACGGGATGTCGGCGAAATTCTTCTCCACCATCGAGCGGATCTCGCTCGCCTCGACGTCGCCGGCGATGATCAGGATCGCGTTGTTCGGCGCATAGAAGCGCTTGTAGAAGGCGAGCGCGTCCTCGCGGCCGAGCTTTTCGATCTCCTGGTGCCAGCCGATCACCGGACGGCCATAGGGATGATTGAGATAGAGCGCCGCCATGATCTGCTCGGTGAGCCGCGCATCCGGATTGTTGGCGACGCGCATGTTGTATTCTTCCAGCACGACGTCGCGCTCCGGCAGCACGTTCTCGTCCTGCAGGATCAGGCCGGTCATCCGGTCGGCCTCGAATTCCATCATCTTGCCGAGCTGCTCGCGCGGCACGCGCTGGAAATAGCCGGTGTAGTCGGTGGAGGTGAAGGCGTTCTCATTGCCGCCGACCCTGAGCACAGTCTGCGAGAATTCGCCGGCCGGATGCTTGGCCGTTCCCTTGAACATCAGGTGTTCGAGGAAATGCGCCAATCCCGATTTGCCGGGGGTCTCGTCGGCGGAGCCGACCCTGTACCACATCATCTGCGTCACAACCGGGGTGCGGTGATCGGGGATCACCACCACCTGCAGGCCGTTGTGCAGCGTGAAGCTGGCAGGGCGTTCCGAGGTGACCGTGGTCTGGGCAATGGCGCTGGAGGCGGAGAGGGAGGCCGTCGAAAGCAATCCGGCAAGAAGCGAAACCACGAGGCGGTGCTGGGACATCAGGACCTATCTAAAAAACCCGGAGCAACATTGCCCCGGGTATGCCGGCATCATATGGCGCGCGCAAAGCCGCCAACCTCACGAACGCGAGAGACGAGGTTAATTAATCGCCATACTTGCCCTGCGACGGGTTGTATTCCTTGTTGAGCGATTCCTTCGGGCCGGTGCCATAGGCGAAATTCGGCGATGGCGTCTGGTAGCCGGGCGGAGGCTGGGTCAGGGATTCCCGGGTCGGCTCGCTCTTGAAGGTGGCCGTCTCCGTCTTGCTGCCGCCGAACAGGCCGCTGAAGCCGCCCTCATAGCCGAGCTGTGACGGCGAGAGAATCGCGTTGGCGCCGGGGTTGCCGCCGGGCTGGTCGACCGACTCGCCGCCGCTGGACTTTTTGTCGCTCTTCTGAGCGAGCTCGCTCGGCGACAGGATGCGGCTGGCTTCGCGCGGATCCTTGTTGGTGTTCTTCCGCGCCGCGATTGCCGCCTTGCGGCGCGCCTCGTCGGGATCCTTCGGCCAGTTCGGCACCTTGGCCTCGGCGGAAGCTGCCGGCGCGGGCAGGTTGAGGTTGGGGGGCACGACCAGCGGCGACCGCTCGCGATAGTCGATGCCGCGGTTTTCCATGTTGGTGCCGCCGAGGCCCTTCATGACGCCTTCGATGACCTTCTCCTCGAAGGTCTTGTCGTCCTCGTCGTCCCCATCATCGCCGGCCCGTACGGGACCTGCGGCCATTACGAGGCCGATGCCGAGCGCGACCGCGGCGAGCCGCAATCCGTGCTTCAGCGCTTTCCAGGCAGTCGAGGTATCGGCTTGTGGAGCGTTGGCTTCAGTGTGGCGCATCGCGCTCTTCCCCACTCTTTAAATTCGCTAGGGCGGTCACCGGCTTAGGCACGGTTCCGCCCATGAAATCCTACCCGCTTGCAAAGCCGTATCGGCCGCGATCAGGGCGCTTTTGCGGCGGGTACCCCCAGAAAAGAATCATACAATAGTGCAGCTACCCCAGCAACGATGGCCACGTCCGCGAGGTTAAAGACGTACCAATTGAGGGTTTTTTCCCCGATCTGGATGTGAAACAGGGCGAAATCGACCACCGCCCCATAGGCGAAGCGGTCGATGGCGTTGCCGATCGCGCCGCCGATGATCAGCCCGAGCGCAATTGTCGCAAGCAGGGTACGCGAGTACGCCATCCAGATCGCCAGCGCCACCACCGCGATCGCCTTGACCGCCATCAGCAGGAGCTGGGCCGTCGGGCTGTTGCTCTGGAACCAGCCGAAGCTGATCCCGACGTTCCAGGCCAGCACCAGGTCAAAGAACGGCGTCACCTTCACCACGCTGCGCCGGGGAAGGTCGAACACGAACAGGAGCCAGAGCTTCGACGCCTGGTCGAGGATCAGCGTGGTGACCGCCGCGATGATGCCGGCGCGCAGGGGAGGGGTCATGCGGTCAAGTTACACGGCAACCCCGAGCGCCTTCCACTCCCGCAACGCCTGCGCGTCGCGCGGGGAGACGTCGGGATATTCGGCGTCCACGCCGACGGTGGGCAGGATCTTCCACGACCGCGCGCATTTGCGCCCGACTGCCTTCTCGACCACCACCGCAACGCCCGGCACCTCGTTGAGGCGGAATGCATGCTCCGGCGCGTCCTGGTTGGTCACCATCGCGTTCGAGGTGATGCAGACTTCCGCAAGGTCGACGTTGAACAGCGTATCGAGCATCTCCTGGTCGGAGACGTAGACCAGCGGCGAGGCTTCCAGCGACGAGCCGATGTTCTTGGCGGCACGCTCGATCTCGAGCGCGCCGGTGACGACGCGCCTGATGTCGCGGACGGTTTCCCATTTCGTGGCCAGGCGCTCGTCGCGGAATTTCTCCAGCCCCTCCGGGAACAGCGTCAGGTGCACGGAAGGTTCCGCATCGGGCCTGTACATCCGCCACGCCTCGTCGGCGGTGAAGCTCAACACCGGCGCCAGCCATTTCAGGATCGCATCGCAGATCATGTCGATCACGGTCAGCGCCGCCTTCCGCGCGATCGAGGACGGCGGGTCGCAATAGAGCGTGTCCTTGCGGATGTCGAAATAGAACGCCGACAATTCCGTATTCATGAACGCGGCAAGGCTTGCGACCACGGTCTTGTAGTCGAATTCGGCGTAGGCCTTGCGGATGATCGCGGCCTGGCCGGCAAGCTCATGCAGCATCAGCCGCTCGAGCTCGGGCATCTCGCCATAGGCAACCTTCTCGCTCGGCTTGAAGTGATGCAGCGTGCCGAGCATCCAGCGCACCGTGTTGCGCAGCTTGCGATAGGTCTCGATGGTGTTCTTCAGGATTTCCGGGCCGATGCGCTGGTCGTCGGAATAGTCGGTCGCGCAGACCCACAGACGCAGGATGTCGGCGCCGGAATCCTTGATCACCTTCTGCGGCTCGACGGTGTTGCCGAGCGATTTCGACATCTTGCGGCCGTTCTCGTCCAGCGTGAAACCGTGGGTCAGCACGACGTCATACGGCGCGCGGCCGCGGGTGCCGCAGCTCTCGAGCAGCGAGGAATGAAACCAGCCGCGATGCTGGTCGCTTCCTTCCAGATACATCACGGTGTCGTTGCCGCCGTCGATCTTGCGCTTGATGCCGGCAAGGCCCGGGAAGTGCACGGGGTCTTCCAGCACGAAGGCGTGCGTCGAGCCGGAATCGAACCAGACGTCGAGGATGTCGTCGACTTTCTTCCAGTCCTCATTGGCGAGCTGTCCGAGGAAGCGCTCGCGCGCGCCATCGGCGTACCAGGCGTCGGCGCCTTCCTGCTCGAAGGCGTCAGCGATGCGCTGGTTGACCGCCTCGTCGCGCAGGATCTCGGCCGAGCCGTCGCCTTTCTCGCGCACAAACACCGCGATCGGAACGCCCCAGGCGCGCTGGCGCGAGATCACCCAGTCGGGACGGTTGGCGATCATGCCGTTGATGCGGTTCTGGCCCGCCGGCGGCACCCATTGCGTCACCGAGATCGCCTGCAGCGCGCGGGCGCGCAGCGTGTCGCCGGGCTTTGCCTTGCCATCGTCCGCGATCGGCTTGTCCATCGCGATGAACCATTGCGGCGTGTTGCGGAAGATCACCGGTTTCTTCGAGCGCCAGGAGTGCGGATACTGATGTTTCAGCCGCCCACGCGCGAGCAGCATGCCGCGCTCGATCAGCGCCGCGATCACGGCCTCGTTGGCGTCGCCCTTCTGGCCCTCGTCGTTGATCACGCGCTTGCCTTCGAAGCCGGGGGCTTGATGAGTGAAGGCGCCGTTCTCGTCGACGGTATAGGGGATCGCGGTGTTGATGCCGCGCGCATCGAGCTCGCGCGTATTCGCTGTCCAGACATCGAAGTCTTCGCGGCCGTGGCTCGGCGCGGTATGCACGAAGCCGGTGCCGGTATCGTCGGTGACGTGATCGCCCGCAAGCAGAGGGACCGTGAATTCGTAGCCGCCGGCGAGGCCCTTGAGGGGATGCGCGGTTTCCACCGCATCGAGCGTATCGCCCGGCAGATCGCGCACCTTCTCGTAAGCGGTGACGCGCGCCTGCTTGAACACGCTTTCCGCGAGCGCATCTGCGAGGATCAGGAGATCACCCGTCTTCGCCCAATTGTCGACGGGCGCATCGGTGACCTCATAGAGGCCATAGGCGATCTTCGGCGAGAAGCTGATGGCGCGGTTGCCGGGCAGCGTCCATGGCGTCGTGGTCCAGATCACGACGCTCGCCTTCGCCAGCACGCCATGCGCGGGCGAGGTGACCGGGAATTTCACCCACACCGTATCGGAGGTGTAGTCCTCGTACTCGACTTCGGCCTCCGCCAGCGCGGTCTTCTCCACCACGCTCCACATCACCGGCTTGGAGCCGCGATAGAGCGTGCCGTTGGCCGCGAACTTCATCAATTCGCGCGCGATCTGGGCCTCCGCGGGATAGGTCATCGTCTCATAGGGATGATCCCAGTCGCCGATCACGCCCAGCCGCTTGAACTCCTGCCGCTGCACGTTGATCCAGTGCGTCGCGTAGGCGCGGCACTCTTTCCGGAACGCCACCATCGCCGCCGAGTCGCGGAAATCCGGCTTCTGCTTGCCCTTGGAGCGGTAGTTCTCCTCCTCGATCTTCCACTCGATCGGCAGGCCGTGACAGTCCCAGCCCGGCACGTAGTTGGAATCGAAGCCCAGCATCTGCTGGCTCTTGGTCACCACGTCCTTCAGGATCTTGTTCAGCGCGTGCCCGATATGGATGTTGCCATTGGCATAGGGCGGGCCGTCATGCAGCACGAACTTGGTGCGCCCTTTCGCGGATTGGCGCAGTTTGTCGTAGAGGTCGATCTCGTTCCAATATTTCAGGATTTCCGGCTCGCGCTGGGGCAGGCCGGCGCGCATCGGGAATTCGGTCTGCGGCAGGAACAGGGTCTTGGAATAGTCTTTGGCGTCGGACTTTTGCGGCTTTTCGGACATCGGACCAGGTTTGACTAGGATGGGCGCGTTTAGCGATCTATCGCGGGAGGAACATGAAAATCCCGGTCTCGCGCCGAGCCTTGAGAGCTCAGGCGGAAGCCGGGCCGCTAATGCCGATGATGCGCCGTATCAACATGGGGCCTTCCATAGCAGCCGGGAGGGGAAATCGCAAAGGCGGGCGAGGAGATGGTCCCGATGCGCTTGTGGTTTTTTCCAAAGATACTAATCTATTGATTATTGGAGGGAATTCATGAGCGCCCAACCGCTGGCCGAGGCATATGAGAGGCTGAAGGAGCTTCGCCGACAGGGCGATTCCAACGGCGATATCGATTCCATGCTGCAATCGATGCGCGACGACGTGGCAGCGCAGAGCCTCGTCGAGCCGACGCTTGCGCCCGAGGGCCTCGTCAGGGCAATCGAAATCAAGACGCTCGCTGATCGTGTTTTCGGCGATCAAAAGAAAGCGATTACTTGGTTGAAGCGTCCGAATGCCACGTTGTCAGGTCAAAGGCCGATCGACCTCCTCAAGGACGAACTTGGCACGGCTGTCGTCCGCGAAATGCTCGAACGGATAGATCACGGAATCTTTGCCTGAGCCCACGACATGGAGCTTTGGCGGATATCGAACTACCCGGATCTTTCGGGAATTGGCGGCCTGAGGGCTAGCGGCCGGTGGCATTCGCAGGGCAGACCTGTCGTTTACCTTGCGGATCATCCGTCGACCGCGTTACTTGAGATGCTGGTCCATATGGATCGCGACCTCATTCCAGCCAGCTATCAACTCCTCCGCGTGAAGCTTCCGCCGGACATCGCGACTGAAGTGGTCGCTGACCTACCCGATGATTGGCGATCTCAGACGATGATCACCCGCGACATCGGCGATCGCTGGCTTGACGGTTCCTCGAGCGCGTTGTTGCAAGTGCCGTCGGCGATCAGCCAAGGCCAGAACTTTCTCCTCAATCCTGCACATCGAGACGCGGCCAAGGTTAGCGTGGCCGAGATTGTTCAGGCTCCGTTCGATTCCCGCCTTCTCGGGTAGCCGGTCGCTCCGAGCAACTCATCACGGACGGGGCCGGGCCGGGTTTCCGGTGACAATTTGGCCCGCGGCGACGTCGCGCGTGACCACGCTGCCGGCGCCGATCACCGCGTCGTCGCCGATCGAGACGCCCGGCAGGATGATGGCACCGCCTCCGATCCAGACATCGCGGCCGATCCGCACCGGTCGGCCGAATTCGAGGCCGGTGCGCCGGGTCTCGGCATCGCGCGGATGGTCGGCGGCATAGATCTGCACCGCGGGCCCGATCTGGGTGCGGTCGCCGATAACGACCTCGACGATGTCGAGAATGACGCAGTTGAAATTGAGGAAGACCTCCTCGCCCACATGAATGTTGTAGCCGTAGTCGCAGAAGAACGGCGGACGGATCACCGCGCCTTTGGCGACACGGCCGAAATGTTCCGACAATAGCGCATGCCGTTCCGATGCCGGCGCGGCCAGAGCGGCGTTGTAGCGCGCGAGCCAGGCCTTGTTGGCGGCTGCATCGGCCTGAAGTTCCGGATCACCCGGACGATACAATTCGCCCGCCAGCATCTTCTGTTTTTCGGTCTTGCTCAATCGATCGCTCCGAGTTTCGGGAATGCCTCAGGGGCGGCGGCGAGTTGCGTCTTGGCGCGGGCGCTGTCGTCGTCCATCTGTCGGATCAACGCTTCAATGTTGTCGAATTTCAGCTCATCGCGGATGAAGCCGATGAAGGCGACGTCGAGCAAATTGCCGTAGAGATCGCCCTTGAAGTCGAACAGGAACACTTCAAGCAATGGCGCGCCATTGTCGAAAGTCGGGCGGCGGCCAAAACTGGCGACGCCGTCGATGCGTTCCGAATCACGTCCGACGCGCACCGCATAGATGCCGTGCTTCAGGCCGCAATTCTTGTCGAGGCGGATGTTGGCGGTTGGATAGCCGAGGTCGCGGCCGCGCTTCTCGCCATGGATCACCTCGCCGGTGACGAACCAGGGACTGCCCAGCATCGCGGTGGCGTCCGCGATCTGGCCTTCCGCGAGCGCCATGCGGATGGCGCTGGAGGAAACCGGCCGCTCCTCGATATCGACATGCGCCTGGACATCGATCTCGATGCCGAGCCGCGGCGCCTCGGCGACCAGGAGGCTCGGCGAGCCGACGCGGCCCTTGCCGAAATGGAAGTCGTAGCCGACCGCGATCCCGCTGATGCCGAGACGTTCGATCAGGTCATGGTGGATGAAATCCTGCGCGCTGGTGCCGGCGCGGTTCTTGTCGAAGGTCATCACCACGGCGCCGGCAAGCCCGGTGCCTGCGAGCAGGCGCAGCTTGTTGGTTTCGTCGGTCAGGCGGAATTGCGGTGTATTCGGGCTGAAAAAGCTGCGCGGATGCGGCTCGAACGTCAGCGCCAGCGCAGGTTTCCCATGCGCCTTGCCCATTTGCAGGGCGGCCTCGATCACGGCGCGGTGGCCGAGATGGACGCCATCAAAATTGCCCATCGCCACCACGGCCCCTCTCGGGATCGCGCTCTGGGGGGTGTTGTCGCGGATAACGGTAAAACGAGTGGTCATTTTGGGTGCGATTCTTCAGGAATTCTTAAGCGCCGACGAGAGCATGATCCGGACCCGGACGGCTGCGTTAGCGCAAAGTGGAGGCCGGGTTTCAGAAAAGATCATGCTCAAACAAAGAGATGAGATCATGATCCGCTTCCTTCCAATCGGGTCATGATCGCGTGCGGCCGGACCGTGGCTTGCCGGGACTATCGAAGTCAAGCGGGCGAAAATCGGATCAAAACGGACACAATCCGCCCCAAGCCGGTTAACGCGCTGTTTAACGCATGATGCTACTGCTTCGGGCGAGGAATGCGGGTCGCACAGGCCTGTCGGTTTTTTCGCGCAAGCGTCAGTCGCGTGTTTGGGGGAGAGAAGATGGCGGTTGATTTGTCCATGTCGGTTCTGGTGGTTGACGACTACAGCACCATGATCCGCATCATCCGGAATCTTCTGAAACAACTCGGTTTCGAGAACATCGACGACGCGTCCGATGGCTCCGCGGCGCTGAACAAGATGCGCGGCAAGAAATATGGTCTCGTGATCTCCGACTGGAACATGGAGCCGATGACCGGCTACGACCTGCTCAAGGAAGTCCGCGCCGATCCCAACCTCGCCACCACGCCCTTCATCATGATCACGGCGGAATCCAAGACCGAGAACGTGATCGCGGCCAAGAAGGCCGGCGTGAACAATTACATCGTCAAGCCGTTCAACGCAGCGACGCTGAAGACCAAGATCGAGGCGGTCTTCCCGGACATGGCAACGGCGTAAACGCCGAACGCCGCTCCATCAGTTTCGTCATGCCCGGGCTTGTCCCGGGCATCCACGCCTTTGGGGCAGCGACTGCGGAGACGCGTGGATGGCCGGGTCAAGCCCGGCCATGACGGCGGAGAGGGGGCGCGCCCTCCCAACCAATTACCACCTCAACTCCCGGATCAGCGCCTTCGGCGGGTGGCCGAACAGCTCCGTCACCGAGGTCGGGTCGAGCTGGTCGACACCTTCGAACTCTTCGGAATGGATGCCGCGGGTCACGAACAGGCAGTCGATGCCAAAGCCCTTGGCTCCCGCAATGTCGGTGCGCACGGAATCGCCGATCGCCAGCACGCGATTGAGTTCGACCGGATGACCGCGACGTTCGGCCGCCAGCTGCATCGCGCGCTCGTAGATCGGCTGGTGCGGCTTGCCGTAGAAGATCGATTCGCCGCCAAGCTCGCGATACAGCTCGGCGATCGCGCCCGCGCAATAGATCAGCCGGTCGCCGCGTTCGACCACGATATCGGGATTGGCGCAGATCAGTGAAAGCTTGCGTTCGCGCGCCTTCAGGAGCATTGCGCGATAGTCTTCCGGAGTCTCGGTCTCGTCGTCGAACAGGCCGGTGCAGATGATGTAATCGGCCTGCTCCAGCGGCGTCAGCGGCGCATCGAGCCCGCGGTGGATCGAGGAGTCGCGCTCCGGGCCGACCCAGTGGATCTTCTTGCCGGGATGCTCGGCGACGAAATGCCGGGTCAGGTCCCCGGACGAGACGATCGCATCATAGGTCTCGTCGGCCACACCCAATTTGCGCAATTGACGCTGCACCGAGTCGGCCGGCCGTGGCGCGTTGGTGATGAGGATGACGGTGCCGCCCTGCTGGCGGAACGTATGCAGTGCCTCGCAGGCCTCGGGAAACGACTCGAGCCCATTATGCACCACGCCCCAGACGTCGGAGAGCACCACCTCGACGTCGCCAACGACGTCGCGCAACCGCTCGACAAAGTGAAGTGAGGTCATGGCAGCGCGCGCCGCCTAGCCCGGGCCTGCGATGCGGCGCGCCAGCGCGGCATTGCCGGTAATCCGCTGCGAAGGGTCGATGGCGGGGTTATTCTGGGGGACGGGAGTGCTGGCGCCATTGGCTTCCTGCGGCTTGGGCGGCGAGGCCCCGGCGGTAGCAGATGCGCCTTCGGGCCGCAACGGCCGCGGCGGGGCGAACAGGAACCCCTGGCCGAACCGTACGTCGTAGTCGAGCAGGTCGACGACGGCGCGCTCGCCCTCGATCTTCTCGGCGATCAGGTCGATGCCATAGCGGCCGAGCAGGTCGGACAGGTCTGAGGGGTGAATGTCCGAGGTCGAGCTCTGCCTGGGATCCAGCAGCAATGCCGCCGGCACCTTGATGAAGCGTACGCCGCGGTCGGCGAGCTCGCGCGGCTCGAAACGGAGGTCGCTGACGTTGTCGATCGAGAAGCGGTAGCCGCGCTGCGACAGCGCGGCGAGATGCTCGCTCTCGGTCGGGCCGAGATTGCGGAAGGTCGACTGCTTGAATTCGAGCACGAAGGATGGCGCCAGCGCGCGATTGGCTTCGAGGAAATCCAGGCACTGGGTGAAATTGACGGTGTTGCCGAGCGTCGTTGCGGAGACGTTGCAGAACACGCCGACATCCTTGTTGCGGACCATCAGCCGGCGCAGCACTTGCACGCAGCGCAACATCACCATGTGGTCGATGCGCCCGATCAGGCCGCCGGTTTCTGCTGCGCCGATGAAATCGTCGGCGGCGACGATCTGGTCGCGCTCGTCGCGCAGCCGCGTCACCGCCTCGTAGTAGCGCACCTTTCGCTGCGGCAGCGTCACCATCGGCTGCAGGTAGATGTCGAGCCGGTTGGCGTCGATCGCATTCTTGATGGCCGTGACGAGCGGAGTCTGGCTGCGTGAGGTCGCAATGGCCTCCGCCGGGGCTGATACCGCCGGTGCCGGTGCTGCGAAAACCTGTGGGGCCGTCGTCGACGCGGCGGCCCTCCACACGGCGCCGGCTACAGGAGCTGAAGCGGCAGCGCGTGGCTCCGGTTCCGGCTCCACGACGGGCCTGCTCGAAGGCGCGTTCGCAGCGGTCGTAGTTGCCAGCATGTCTTCATGGCTGGCGACGGAGGCCGCAAGCTGCTTGACCAGATTGCCGAGCTCGTTGATTTCGCCGACCACGGCCTGCAGGCGATCGGCGCTGGCGGAATTCGCCGACACCACGCGGCCCTCGACGGCGGCGAGCCTGCGGCCGAATTCGGCGACCTGGCGGGCGAGGTCGGCGGTGCCGCGGGAGAGGTCCGCAATCTGGCCGCCGACGTCGGAGCGGTCGCGCAGCCGCATCGACACGGCGTTGTAGAGGATCAGGAAGGTCAACGCGGTCAGCGCCACGATGGCCGATTCGGTTCCGCTGATGCCAGCCACCGAATAGAGCACAAGGCCGAGCGAGGCCGCGACCAGAACCATGCAGATGGCGATGAAGATCGTCGAAATGCGAATCATGTCGCGCGCGTTACGCCCTCAAGTTTGGCTGTCCACCTCGGCTGTCCCACCCGGGAAAACACGGGCCTCTTTGGCGCGGTCTTGTCTGCGCTCCCCCAAGCGGGACCACTGTACCATCAAGTTTGATTCGGCAGGCAAGTGTTCTTTGGAGGACTTAAGACACCGCTGGCCCAAGCGTGTCGGCCGCCGAGACTCGCTCCGCGGTCATTCCGGGGCGTCCGAAGGACGAACCCGGAATCCATCGAGCCGCAGGCGCAAGCGGATGAATGGATTCCGGGCTCGACGCCTTGCGTCGCCCCGGAATGACGGGAGAAAGTTCGCCAGCAATTTCAACCTGATTTGCCTCGTCCAGTCCTTTGCGCAAAAACATTCCGCTTAACCCGTCGGGCAAATCAGTGATTTAACTCCGCGCGTCTCACCCAGATGAGGGGCGGCTCGCGATCGTCACGAACGTTGCGGTGAGATGCGGTGGACGTGAAGCGCGTGACTGACGAGCACATGCATCACGGACGGCGAAGTCGTGTGGTCCTGGCGCCCCGACGCTGGCGCTAAGTTTTTTGCGCGAAACAAGTTCGCGCGAGAGATGACGGTGGCAAAAGAGCCCGGTCACCGGGGAGAGCACGAAGGAAACCGTTAAAACCACTGCGCAGGGAAAGCCGGAATGCTTCGGTTGAACCTGTGGTCCTACCCCCGTGCTTTTTGTTGCACGGGACCCATGGGTGCAACCGGCACCCGGCTTTCCCTGCGCCCTCTGATATCGAGGAGGGCGAAACGAGACGCAAAGCTCGGGCAATCCATGCCGCGAGAATGCGGTCTCACATCCTCTCACCACTACTCCACCGTCATGCCCGCGAAGGCGGGCATCCAGTATCCGGCAGCCTCTCGGCTCAAGCACTGCTGTCTCTGGAATACTGGATCGTCCGCCTTCGCGGACGATGACAGCGGAAGGCTGTTTGACAATTGAATCAGAACTCGGCCCGTCATTGCGAGAGCGGCCACTCCAATCCATCTCCTCACCCTGAGGAGACCGCGCAGCGGTCGTCTCGAAGGGCGAGGCCACCGGCGGGGCCTTATCCTTCGCCCGGCGATGCGTAGCATCGTCCGGAGACGCGCGTTCCGCGCTCCTCAGGATGAGGGTCCAGCAAAACCGCGCGCTACGCCACCGCGCGGATGATCTTGCCGACCTTGTCGACGATCTCGCCGATCTGGTCCTCGCTGACGATCAAGGGCGGCGTCAGGCACAGCGAGTCGCCGGCGATCCGCAGCATCAGGTCGTTGTCGTGGAAGGCGCTGTTGAGTGCGGCGAAGCCGCGCTTGCCGGGGCCATCCGCGATCGGGGCGAGATCGATGCCGGCGGTGAGGCCGACGGTGCGGATATCGACCACGTTCGGCTGGTCGCGCAGCGACATCACGGCGTCGGCGAATTTCGACTCGAGCTTGCTCGCGCGTTCGAACAGCTTCTCCTCGCGATAGATATCGAGCGTCGCGAGGCCGGCGGCGCAGGCCAGCGGATGGGCCGAATAGGTGTAGCCATGGGTCAGCTCGACGACGTGCTCGGGCCCATTCATGAAGGCGTCGTGGATGGCGCCGCGCACGATCACGCCGCCCATTGGAGCCGCGCCATTGGTGATGCCCTTGGCGAAGGTGATCATGTCGGGCGTCACGCCATAGCGCTCCGCGGCGAAGGCAAAGCCGAGCCGACCGTAGCCGGTGATGACCTCGTCGAAGATCAGGAGGATGCCATGCTTCTCGGTGATCTCGCGCAGCCGCTTCAGATAGCCCTTCGGCGCCGGCAGCACGCCGGTCGAGCCGGCCATCGGCTCGACGATCACGGCAGCAATCGTGTTGGCGCCGTGCAGGTTGACGAGGCGCTCGAGTTCGTCGGCGAAATGCACGCCATAGTCCGGCTCGCCCTTGGTGAAGGCCTGCTTCTCGCGGTCATAGGTCGCCGACAGATGATCGACGCCGGTGAGCAGCGAGCCGAACAGCTTGCGGTTGCCGACGATGCCGCCGACCGAGGTGCCGCCGAAGCCGACGCCGTGATAGCCGCGCTCGCGGCCGATCAGGCGGATGCGGCTGCCCTGGCCGCTGATCTGATGATAGGCCAGCGCGATCTTCAGCGCGGTGTCGGCCGCTTCCGAGCCCGAATTGCAGAAGAACACGTTGTCGAGTCCCTCGGGCGCCAGATCGGCGATGCGGCTGGCGAGCTCGAAGGATTGCGGGATGCCGAACTGGAACGGCGGCGCGTAGTCCATCGCCGCCGCCTGTTTGGCGATCGCTTCCGAAATCTGGGTCCGGCCATGGCCGGCATTGCAGCACCACATGCCGGCGGCGGCGTCGATGATCTGGCGGCCATCGACGGTGAAATAGTGCATGTCCTTGGAGCCGGCGAGCAGCCGCGGCTGCTTCTTGAAGGCGCGGTTGGCGGTGAACGGCATCCAATGCGCGGCGAGATCGTTGGGAACGTTGACGGCGGCGGGGCGGGGGCTCTTGTCCAGCATGGGGGCCTCGTTGATGGCGGTGAGCTGATTTGCCTTGAAAGTATCAGCTTCGCTGCCCCACGTGAACGGCGTGAGCTGCGATATTTCCGCCGCGTTGCACTGCGTCACACGGCATCTTCGAGCGTAGCGGGCACCAGCTCGCGTGAAAGAGCGTCAAACCGACGAGAGATCGGTTGCGCCAATCCAGAACACTTCGCCCTCGGAATCCTTGGTATCGAGCCAGAGCAGCGGCAATTGCGGATAGGCGGCTTCCAGGACCTCGCGGCCGCGGCCGATCTCGCAGAGCAGTCCGCCCTCCGCACTCAGATGCTGAGGGGCCTCGTCGAGGATGCGCCTGACAATGTCGAGCCCGTCGGCGCCGCCGTCGAAGGCGAGCTTCGGCTCGGCGCGGCATTCCCGCGGCAGCGAGGCCATGCCGAGCGCATCGACATAGGGCGGATTGGAGATGATGAGGTCGTAACGCCTGTCCTTGAGCGGCTCGAACAGGTTGCCCTGGTGCAGCGTGAGCCGATCCTCGAGTCCGTAATCCCTGATATTGCGCGCGGCGACCGCCAGCGCGTCCTTCGAGAGGTCGACCGCGTCGATGTCGGCATTCGGGAAGCTGCGGCTGGCGAGGATCGCAAGGCATCCGGAGCCGGTGCAGAGGTCGAGCACGGTCACGACGGACAAGGGATCGTCGATCAGCGAGCCGCCTTCCTCGTCGCCGCCGAAATGCGAATCCAGGAGTTCGCCGATGAAGGAGCGCGGCACGATGGTGCGCTCGTCGACATAGAAGGGCAGGCCGCGCATGTAGATCTTGTTGACGAGATAGGCGGCCGGCTTCCGCGTCGCGATGCGGCGCTCGATCAGATCGAGGATCTGGCTACCCTCATGCGCGGTGACGCGCGCGCCGGCAAACTGATCGAACTGGTCGGGATGCAGGTGCAGGGTTTCGCAGACCAGGAAAGCAGCCTCCGCCACCGGATCGGTGGTGCCGTGCGCGAACACGAGCTTTGCCTCGGTGAAGCGGCTCACCGCATAGCGGACGAAATCGAGCAGGGTCTTGAGCTCGCCCGCTGCGACTTTCGGGGATTTCGGTACAGATCGGCCGCGCTTGGCGGCGGCCGGCGTGGGACGCTTGGCCATCAGGATTTGGTCCAGCGCGCGGCCGCCGCGTCATCATGGTCGCGCGCCTCGATCCAGCTCGATCCCCGCGCGCTTTCCTCGCGCTTCCAGAATGGCGCGCTGGATTTGAGGTAATCCATCAGGAATTCGGCGGCCTGGAACGCGGCCTGCCGGTGCTGCGATGCCGTCACCACCAGCACGATGTTCTCGCCCGGCGTGATGCGGCCGACGCGGTGAATGACGGTAAGACCTGATAGCGGCCAGCGCGACATCGCTTCCTCGGCATGGCGCCTGATTTCGGCTTCCGCCATGCCGGGATAGTGCTCCAGCGTCAGCGCCGCGATCGGCTCGCCATTCTCGCTGCCACGGCAGATGCCACTGAAGCTGACGACGGCGCCGATATCGGTGCGGCCCTTGCCGATCGCGGCAATCTCCTGCGCGATGTCGAAATCGGCGTCCTGGATGCGGATGGTCGCAATCGCGGTCATGTGGTGGCTCAGCCGCCCGTCATCGGCGGAAAGAATGCGATCTCGCGCGCGCCCGATATCACGGCATCCTGCTTGACATGGGCATGGTCGATCGCGGCACGGATCACCTTCGGCTTCTCAAAGGCATAGGCGGAGGCCTCGTCGCGCCCGGCGAGCCAGTCGATCAGCTCACCGACGGTACGGATATCGGCCGGCGGCTCGATGGTCTCCTCGGCCCTGCCGATGCGTTCGCGGACCCAGGCGAAATACTTCACCTTCATCCCTCATCCTCCTTGATGAGATGGTGGATGCCGGCGCGGAAATAATCGTAGCCGGTATAGATCGTGACGATCGCGGAGATCCACAGCAAGGCCAGCCCGATCAGGGTGACCACCGGGACCACCTGGTCGCCGGCCTCGCCCGCCAGCAGGAAGCCGATCGCGACAAGCTGCACCGTGGTCTTCCATTTGGCGAGCTTGGTCACGGGGACGCTGACGCGCAGGCCAGCCAGATATTCACGCAGGCCCGACACCAGGATCTCGCGGCAGAGGATCACGATCGCGGCCCATAGCGACCAGCCGTGGATGATGCCGTCCGCGGCCAGCATCAGCAGGCAGGAGGCCACCAAAAGCTTGTCGGCGATCGGGTCCAGCATCCGGCCGAACGCCGATTGCTGGTTCCAGATCCGGGCATAATAGCCGTCGAGGTAATCGGTGATGCCGGCGGCAATGAAGATCGCGACCGCCACCCAGCGCAGCCAGAGCGGGCCGTCCATGATCGCCTGCACATAGATGCAGCCGACCACCACCGGGATGGCGGCGATGCGGGCGTAGGTCAGGATATTCGGGAGGGACAGGGTCTTGGGCTGCCCCCTTGTGGTCGCCATGTTCATCCGTCTTACCAATACCGCTGAAGCGTCGAGGTCAACCGTGGGCGCATAAGATGGTCCGCTGCAGGCGACGCCTTGATGACTCCATCTCTTTAGCCCCCCGGCTGGGCGTGGAAAAACTCGAAGATCTTCCGCGCGCTCTCGGCGCTGACGCCGGGAACCTTGCCGAGGTCGGCGATCGAGGCGCGCTCGATCTCCTTCAACGTTCCGAAATGATGCAGCAGCGCGCGTTTGCGTGAGGGGCCGATACCGGGAATTTCCTGCAAGCCGGCCTCGCGGATGTCCTTCTTGCGCAGCTTGCGATGCGAGCCGATCACGAAACGGTGCGCCTCGTCGCGCAGCCGCTGGATGAAATACAGCACGGGATCGCGGGGCTCTAGCTTGATGGCCTCGCGGCCGGGCATGAACAGCGTTTCGCGGCCGGCATCGCGGTCCGGCCCCTTGGCCACCGCCATCAGGGATACCTGGGTCAGTCCGAGCTGGTCGAAAATCTCGGTCGCCGCGTTCAACTGGCCCCGGCCGCCGTCGATGATGACGAGGTCGGGCCATTGCGGGAAGGAATCGTCGTCAGCCTTGACCTTGGGCGCTTCGCCCTCGGCAGGCTTCAGCAGCCGCTTGAACCGCCGTTCCAGCACCTCGCGCATCATCGCGTAGTCGTCGCCCGGGGTCAGCCCCTCGGACTTGATGTTGAACTTGCGGTACTGGTTCTTCATGAACCCGTCGGGACCCGCCACGATCATGGCGCCGACCGCGTTGGTGCCCTGGATGTGGCTGTTGTCGTAGACCTCGATGCGCTTCGGCGCCTGCGGCAGGCCAAGCGTCGTGGCCATGCCTTCGAGCAGCCGGCCCTGGGTCGCGGTGTCCGCAAGCTTGCGGCCGAGCGCCTCGCGCGCATTGGTCAGCGCATGGGTGACCAGCTCTTTCTTCTCGCCGCGCTTGGGGACCGAAACCTCGACCTTGCGCCCGGCCTTCACCGACAGCGCGTCGGCGAGCAGCGCGGCGTCCTCGACCTCGTGCGAGAGCAGGATGAGCTTCGGCGGTGGCTTGTCGTCGTAGAACTGCGCGAGGAACGAGGAGAGCACCTCCTCTGATGTGAACGACTTCTCCGCGCGCGGGAAATAGGCGCGGTTGCCCCAGTTCTGGCCGGTGCGGAAGAAGAACACCTCGACGCAGGAATAGCCGCCCTCCTGGTGGATGGCGAACACGTCGGCTTCCTCCACCGTGCGCGGGTTGATGCCCTGCTGCGACTGGATCGCCGACAGCGCGGCGAGGCGGTCGCGGTAAAGTGCGGCAGTCTCGAATTCGAGCTCGCCGGATGCCTTCTCCATCTCAGTGGCAAGCTCCTGCTTCACCGCATGGCTGCGGCCCGACAGAAACTCGGTCGCCTCGCGCACCAATTCGCCATAGCCGGGGAAGTCGATCTCGCCGGTGCAGGGGCCGGAGCAGCGGCGGATCTGGTAGAGCAGGCAGGGCCGGGTGCGGCTTTCGAAGAAGCCGTCGGTGCAGGAGCGGATCAGGAACGCGCGCTGCAGCGCCGTGATGGTGCGGTTGACGGCGCCGGCGGAGGCGAACGGGCCGAAATAGCGCCCGGGCCGCGTCTGCGCGCCGCGGTGCTTGAGGATCTGCGGCGCCCAATGGTCGCCGGTGATCAGGATGTAGGGAAACGATTTGTCGTCGCGAAGCTGCACGTTGAAGCGCGGTCGGAGCTGCTTGATGAGGTTGGCCTCCAGCAGCAGCGCCTCGGTCTCGGTGGTGGTCGAGACGATCTCGACATTCACCGTCGCCGCGATCATGCGCAGGATGCGCGCCGGCAGCGGCGCGTTGGGCCGGGCATAGGATGAAAGCCGTTTACGGACATTCTTCGCCTTGCCGACATAGAGCACGTCGTTGGCCGCATTGAGCATGCGGTAGACGCCCGGCGAGGTCGGGGCGAGCCGCACCGCATTCTCGATCGCGGCATGGCCGACCGCGAGCGTACCCTCGGCGACCGCCTCCGCTGGTTCCTCGGGAACCTCGGGCAGCCGCGCGTCCTCGTCCTCCTCCGTGGCCGACGTCGCCGGATCGACGTCGCCGGTGACGAGCGGGAGGTCCTGCGGCGGCAAATCGGGCTTTTGGCCGTGGCGCGTTTCCTTGGGCACGGACGCCTTCGGGTGGTCGGTAGAATCGTGATCCATGGGCCTAAACTAGGCGCTGCCGGACGCCATCGCCAGCATCGGGCTTCGAGGAAAAGCCCCGCGCCGGTAACACTCCATTAAGACTGATGGATGGGCGGTAACCGCTGTTAACAGGCCTTTAACGTAAAACTTTCGATAAATCTTCTCGAAAAACCAGTGAATTCCGTAACCATGCCGGCCTTCGCAACCGGCGGGTCACGGCTGTTGCGTTCTGGAGTGGTTGCGATGAAGCGGTTTGTCGTCTTGCGCCTGCTGGCGCTGTTGGTCGGGGGCTGGACGACGTCGTCAGCAGCGGCGGATTATCGTGGGCCCTATACCGTCAACCAGCCGCTCAACGCCTTGAGCTGGGCGGGGCCCTATCTCGGCGGCAATTTCGGCTATGCTTGGGGTGGCGTGGACAACAACCCGGCCAAGCCGTCGGGTTTCGCGGGCGGCGCGCAGATCGGCTACAACTGGACCAACGGCCCGTGGGTGTTCGGTGCCGAAGGCGACATCCAGGCCACTGGCGCGGAAGAAACCTTTGCGCCCTGGAAATTCTCCAATCCATGGTTCGGCACCATCCGCGGCCGCGGCGGCTACGCGTTCCAGAACGTGCTGTTCTACGCGACCGCCGGCCTTGCCTTCGGCGAATTGCGAGCCGAGACCTTCGGCCTGTCGGAGTCCCAGACCAATGTCGGCTGGACCGCCGGCCTTGGCGCCGAAATGGCCTTTGCGCCGAACTGGAGCGCCAAGCTCGAATATCTCTATGTCGATCTCGCCAGCAGCAACTTCATCATCACCGGCGCATCGAACGGCTACCATTTCGGCGTCATCCGTGCCGGCGTGAACTATCACTTCTAAAGCGTGATGACTTTTCTTCGAATCGTCATCCCGCTTTAGCTCTTTGTTTGAGCATGATCTTTTTCGGAAAACCGGTGCCCACTTTTCCGGATCATGCTCTAGCCAATCACTTCGAAGAATAAGAAAACGATCGACAACAACCTTCCGGCCGTCGCAGGCGGCCGGAATTTTTTTATGCCGAGCCGACGCGCAAGATCACGCGCATGCCTATGCGAGCGGGACGCCGCCCGGCAAATCCTTACCCGAGACTTCAGTCCGCTTCAGCGTGAGCGCGAAAGCTCACGATGAAATCACCAGATTGACCGCCTTGGGGCCTTTGCCCTTCTTGTCTGGTTCGACGTCGAACGTAATACGCTGTCCTTCGGTCAAATCCTTTAGTCCTGCGCGCTCGACAGCGGTGATGTGAACGAACACATCGCGGCCGCCGTCGTCAGGCTTGATGAAGCCGTAGCCGCGCTCTCCATTGAAGAATTTGACTGTCCCAGTCATGGCCATCGGGAAACTCCTCCCCCGCATTGCACCGCCGCTACGCGTAACTCACGTAGCGGGTGACCGGACATTCGCTGCCGGAAGCTTGGCCACCTCAGCGGACCCGTGTCACGCCACCGACCCGCCTGGATTTTTCTTCGGCCTTGTCACTCCGCCGCAACCATTCGCGGAAGCGGAACGTAAAGCCAGTCCTAACGTGACAAGCATAATACGGTTCCGGGCAAGTTGCCTATGGTCGAGTGGGAGTTTTCAGCAACGGCTTTGGTTAAGGTTTGGGCGTCTCCAGCCTGAATCGGCCGGCGCCGCCTTGGCCCAAGGGCTTTTCGAGCTCGGGCAGTATGATTCTGAGTTCGCCGGCAAGCGTCCAGGGCGGATTGACGATCAAAAGCCCGGTCGAGACCAGGCCGCTATCGGCTTCGCGGGGCGCGACGCTGAATTCGAGTCGCAGGCATTTGCCGGCCGGTGTGCTCTTGCCTGTCTCGGACGCGACATGCCGCGCAAGATCGTCGGTCACGCGACGGCTTTTGACCGGATACCACAGCAGATAGCTGCCGGTCGGCCATTTGGCGAACGCCTCGGAAAAGCCTTGCGCCAGCCGCTCGAACTCGTCCTTGGCCTCAAAAGGCGGATCGATCAGGACCACGCCGCGCCTTTCTTTCGGCGGGACGAAGGCCGGCAGCGCGGTCCAGCCATCGAGGTCGACCACCCGCGCCTGGGCGTCGCGGCGCAGCGCGTCGATCAGGCGTTTGCGCGCCTCAGGCGCGAGTTCACAGGCGGTGAGGCGATCCTGCGGCCTGAGCAGCGCCCGCGCGATCAGGGGCGAGCCCGGATAGGCCTTCAGTTCGCCCGGCGGGCTGAAAGCTCTCACAATGTCGAGATAAGGCAGTACCAGCGGCAGCGCTTCGTTCGAGAATCGCGCCTGCATCACCCGCGCGATTCCGGTCAGCCATTCGCCGCCGCGCCGCGCCTCGTCGGAGGTGAGATCATAGAGGCCGGCGCCGGCATGGGTGTCGATGACGCGGAGCGCCGCCGGCTTTTCCTGCAGATAGAGCAGGATTCGCACCAGCACGATGTGCTTGATGACGTCGGCAAAGCCGCCGGCGTGAAAGGCGTGACGGTAGTTCATGCCTGACGGTTACGACATCGCGCAGATGAAAGTAACCCAGCTCATGTTGGGCAAGTTGAAAGCACCGAACTTGGATGCGCAGCTTCACGTCGGAGATTCTCGAAATTCCCGATGCACAAACTGCATATTTGAGGTCTGGTCCTTCGGACTGGAATGACGAAGCCTAGCCACCCCGGATCGGCGGCATCACCACCTGGTCTCGGCGGCAGGCGCGGCGGTCGGTTTCCTCGCAGGCGCGGAACTGCATGTCCTTGCTCATGCAGATCCTGACCTCGCTGAGCCGCTTGCTGTCGCAGGTCACCGAGATTGCCGAACTGCTGAGGCCCGGATTGGACTTGATGAAGGCCTCTTCGATCTCGCCGGGTGCGACCGTCTTCGGCTCCGATAGTTGCAGGAATTCCTCAGGAATCTTCACCGCGGCGCGGGCCTTGCGGATGCTCTCGAAATAGGTGCGTGCCGAGAGGCCGGAGCAGGTGCCGTGCTTGTCCCATTCGTTGTAGATCAGCCCGGGCGCCGGCATCAGGTCGAGCATCGAGGTCATGACGTTGCGGGCGAGGCGTGGAGCGGGCCGCTGGCAATATTCCGGAAAGCCGCGCTCATATTGCGGCCAGAGGCCATGCACGACGAAGGAGTAGGGGCGTCCGCCGCATTGGACCTGCGCTCGCCTGCCATCGCCGCGCTCGGAGGCGGCTTCGCAGAACGACGGCGACCAGGACAGCGCAAGCACGTAGAAATCGAACTCGCCCGGCGCGTTTTGCCGGCGGTCCTGGGCACCGACCGGGCCGGTCACGGTTAAAAACGCAAGGACGGAAATCAGCAGCCGGGAAACCAAGGCCAATCGAAACATCAAGCACCCCTCACACTCGACCGCTGGCGAGCCTAGCAGGGAGATGGAACATTTCAAGAACAAAGTGTGGTGCGACGCATTGCTTGATTAACAAGCGCCGCCACGCCAGCCCTAAGGATCAGGGCCGGGCCGACTTGCAGGCGGGATTATAGGCCCAGTTGCGGTCCAGTCCGACCACGCACCATTCGACGCCCTGGCCGATGCTGGCAAAGCCGCCGTCCTCGATGATCGAGAAATGCACGGTGCGCACCTTGCCGTCGCTCAACATCGCGTCGCCCGAGCAATAGCGGCGCGGGATGTTGTCGGACTGCCAGGGACGGAAAGCAGTCTCATGGATCCGCGAATAGCCGGTGATCACCAGCGGGGAATTCCAGAACTGGCCCTCTTTTTCCTGGAACTGAGACGCAATGGTCGGCAGCGCTGCCTCGCAGGGGGCCACCCGTCCTTCATAGCTCGGCCCGAACAGCCAGAAGTTCAGCTCGAGCGGATTGGCGGCGTGCGCGGTCTGGGCGGACGCCAACAGGCCAAATAGCAGGCCGAATGCGGCGCAGAGGCCAGTTTTGGTCAAGGAACGAACAGAGTTGCACATGAGAATCCGCCGGATATCCAACGCGCGGGACGGTGCCGCGAAGCCCGGGCAAGGTCAAGTGCAACGCGGCAACACTGGCGGAGAACTCCGCAAATCTCCGGCCCACGATTCTTTTCACCGTCGCCGGCGCACTTTATGGTGTCGCCCAAGGATTTAAGGAGAGGTCTGCGATGCGAAGGATTCTGGCCGCTGGCATGGTTGCCGCAGGTGCAATGCTGGCCGTTGCACCGGCCCAGGCCGACTGGGTGCCCCCGTTCAAGGGCAACGATACCGGCGGCATTATCGCCTATTCGCTGGCAAGGCAGGCCGATGCCCGCCAGCTCGCGGTCGATCACTGCGCTTCCTACGGCAAGGTGGTGAAATTCCTCGCGGTGCAGCCCTATGAGGGTGGCTACGTCTCCTTCTCCTGCCGCTGGGTGCCTTGGAGCGCCGCCGAGCGGCCGCTGCGCACGCTTTATTGATCGCCGCCCGTTACCGGCATCGCCGCATGACACGACATTTCGTTCTGCTCGGATCGGCCATAGGCCTGGCTGCGCTGCTGCCGGGCGTGGCCGGCGCCGTCGATCTCCCTGTTCGCAAGGCGGGCCTGTGGGAGATGAAGATCGTGCGTACGGGCTCGACCATGCCCGAAATGACGATGCAGCATTGCACCGACGAGACCACCGACAAAGACATGAGCACGGCGGTCTCGCCGATGGCGAAGGATATCTGCTCCAAGCAGGATATCCAGAAGACGGCGACCGGCTATGTCAGCGATTCCGTGTGCGGCGTCGCCGGCGTCACGGTGACCTCGCATGCCGAGATCACCGGCGATTTCAACTCCGCCTACACCGTGAAGACGACCTCGCACGCCGATCGCGGCTCCGCCGGTGCGGCGCGCGATACCACCGGCACCATCGAGGCCAAATGGCTCGGTCCCTGCAAGGCGGATCAGAAGCCCGGCGACATCATCATGGCCGGCGGCATGAAGATGAACATCAAGGATATGGAAAAGCTGAAGGGCATGATCCCCAAGCTGCCGAAGTAGTTCTTGTCGTAGTGCGGACGGAGCGCGGCGCGTCCGATTTCAGCTCGGACCCAAGGTGCCAATTGTTGTGCCCTCTCCCCTTGTGGGAGAGGGCTGCTGGTCCTGACCGGCTACATGGGTAACAGAATAGACCGGCGACATGGGTAACAGGTCAACTGGTCGGCAAGGAGGACCTTGCCGATGGGGTGGAAGGAGACCTGTACCGTGGAAGAGCGGATGCGGTTT
>NZ_JBVAPG010000118.1:0-26119 GCF_055413685.1 Bradyrhizobium sp. LeoA1Lang
CGTGCGGCCCTTCAAGCTCACCACAATCCCATGACGATCAAGCCCGTTGCCCATGTCACAAGGGCCGCGTAACATTCATTCCGGCAACGTCGGCCCGACGTAGTTCAACAGCGATCGGGACATCCCCGCACAAGTCCCTCGCCGCTGCTCGGACGCTACGGCGCGACCGACGGGCGCGAATACCAGCAATATTTCCTGCAAGACGACAACCATTCTGTCGGGGGCTGCCCCTTCGCCAAGCTCGCGCAGAACAAGTCGGCTCACACTGGCAACACGGAGCAAGCGGCATGACCAGGATTGTGACAGGTCAGAAGACCGAATTCGCGATCGATCCGGCGATCCTCAACCTGCTTCCGGAGCAGGGCTCGATCGAACTGCAGCATGACGTTGCGGGCAAGGTCCATAGCTTCCACACCCATCCGGTCGACGAGATCCTGATGATCGTCAGCGGCAGGCTCAATTTCACCTGGGATGGCGGTCAGCGCATCGTCAGCGCCGGTGACACCATCTTCCTCCCGGCCGGCACGGTCCACCAATCGGAAGCGCTCGAAGGCGGTGCGGTCTATGCAATCGCGACCCAGCCACCCGCCAATATGGCGCGAAACTGATCGTTTCGCTCGATGGAGCTCCGAGCTATCTACTGCAGCTCCGCAACACAACTTGGATTGTTAATCCACTTATTAAGAGAGGAAGAATTTATGGCATATCCAGGCAAACGCGACGGCTTGGCGAAGAAGGTTGAAACCGCAGCCCAAGAGGCCGAACGCCTCGGTCTGACCACGGCCACCTTGATACTCCGGATGGCGCGTCTCGAGATCGATCGGGCCGAGCACAAGGAAGCGGACGAGAGGCCAAACAACAAACTCCACAGCAAGCCGAACTGAAGCTATAGCTTGGCTGGTTTGCGGAGCCGAGACCGGTAAAAGAATAGAGATCGCCGGCGGAGCGTGCCCAGACCGATCCGCCAGACGATGGTCCGCTCAGTCCGTATTCCCCGTCTTCCCGAACGCTCCAGCTTCCTTCAGCGCCGCGATACGGCCGTCGTCATAGCCGAGCGTGTCGCGCAGCACCTCCCTCGTGTGCTGGCCAAGCAGCGGCGCGGCGACTGGATCGACCGTCGGCGTAACGCTCATCCCGATCGGCGTCTCGATATTGGGAACGAAGCCCGCGGTCGGATGCGGAATCCTGCTGAGGCGATCGCGGTCGCGCACTTCCGGCGCATTGAACCCCTGCTCGACCGTGCGCAGATAGCCGACGGGAATATTGGCCTTCTTCATCTTCGCCATCCAGTTTTCGAGCCGGTCGGTGGCAAAGATGCCGGCAATGATCGCGCGCAGCTTCTCCTTGTTTGCGGTTCGGTCCTTGCGGTGTGCAAAATCGGGATGGGTGATGAGATCCGGCCGGTCGAACACTTCGGTGACGAGGCGGCGGTACAGCCGATCGTTGGCGCAGGCCATGTAGAGCGGACCATCGGCGGCCTGGTAGAGACCGACCGTTGGCGAACCGTTCGGCGAATTGCCGAAGCGACCGGGATTCTGGCCGCTGATCAGATAGGCCATACCATAAAATCCAGTCATGGCTACCGCCATGTCGATCAGCGCGATCTCGACATGCTGGCCGCGGCCAAGCCGGTCGCGTGCCAGCAATGCAAGCAGGATCGCATTGCAGGCCGACATGCCGGTTGCCATGTCGACGATCGGCGGCCCGGTCCTTACCGGCTCGCCGTCGGGAAAACCGTTCAGCGACATGAAGCCGCTTTCGGCCTGCGTGATCGGATCGAACCCGGGCCGCAAGGCAAATTCGCCTTTGCGGCCATAGGCCGAGATCGAGCAATAGATCAGCCGCGGATTGCTCGGCGCGACCGAAGCATAGTCGAGGCCGAACTTCTTCATCACGCCGCCGGAAAAATTCTCCACCACGACGTCCGCCTTGGCGATGAGCTCGCGCACCACCTCGCGTGCGGCGAGATTGGTGAAGTCGAGCGCAATACCACGCTTGTTACGGTTGAGGCTGAGATACGCCGCGCTCTCGCCGCCGATTTCCGCATGTTCATAGGCGCGCGTGTCGTCGCCGCCATCCGGGTTTTCGATCTTGATGACCTCGGCGCCGAAGTCGGCAAGCGTCTGCGTACAGGCGGGACCGGCGACCACACGGGTGAAATCGATAACCAGTAGACCATCGAGGGCGGTCGGTTCGCCCTTTGCGCGCAGCGCGCGCTCGGGCAGTTGTGGTCCAACAGTCATGGTTGGGCGCTTCCTTTTATTATTGTCGGTTAATGGGCAAACGCCCACCGTTGTCGCCAGAAGCGACGTCACGACTTTCTAGCGGAAGCACCAAGGTGAGGCCAAACTCGGATTTTGCAGGGCGGGATATCAGGCTGACATGGCTACCGGCCCAGATCGGCGATATTCCGCAGCAAGAAAGAGCACCACGCCCGAACGAGGCTCACTGTTGCTTTTCCCAGAACTGCAACAGTCCCTGCGAGGCCGAGCCGCCGATCACGCAGGGGATGCCAATAGCGACCTGCCCGAGCGCCGCAGCCGAGACGCATCCGAGTGAAAGCGCGCCGACGCCAACCTGGCCCCAGAAGTCCAGATTGCGCCGGCTATCGGATCCCTTGGCCTTGAGTTCGTCGACGGCACCAAGGGCATCCTTGCGCAGTGCCGCGATCTCCACCGTATCGGCCGCGTCGACGACCTCCGCGAGCGGCGCCTTGATGGGCGGCTTCTGCCGCGCCAGTTCGTTACGAAGGAATTCACGCAGGCTGGCGTCGCGGATCGCATAGCTCGCCAGCGTATAACGCGCCATGCTGCCGACGGTGAGCTTGTCGACCGTATCGCGGCTCCTGCTCCACGGCAGCATCTCGATGATGCGCTGGATCGGAACATGAGAGCCGGTGGCAAAATAATATCCCCACAGCGCATCCAGGAGATCCTGATTGGTGGCAAAGGTCAGCTTCGTGTTCAGCTTCCTCTCCTCCTTGGCGAACGGATTGCGCGCGAACGCGACGCGTAGCTTGTCCATCATCCCGGGCGTCGCCTCCTCGAGCGGAATATCGTTGAGTGTCGGCAGCCTGCCGGAAAGGTAGCTGTCGATCATCACCCTGCGCCCCGGCATGCGCGGCGCGAGCCTGCGCAGAATATTCCGCCAGTCAGCCAGCCCGGAATAGGCAACGGCGCGCACGATCACCCATTCATCTTCCGGCGCGACGGGGAAGAAACTCGCAACCAGTTGCTCGGCCTTTTCCGGATTGGAGCCGATCGCGCCGGCGATGAAGCCGAGATAGATGCCGGCATTTTCCGGCTCCTTGAAGCTTTGCGAATGGAAGAGAATGCGCACTGCGGCCGGCACATGGGCGTAATCCGGCTTGGCGCGATAATTGTAAATCCACTGCTGGACCACGGCGAGCGAGGCGCGCGGGTCAATGTCCGGCGTCTTCTCCGCATGCGCCGATTGCATCAGCAACAGGGAGCTTACGACGAGAACTGCGTAACGCATCCGGCACTCCTGGCGAGCGTTGATGCATCACCGCACCAACATCTCGGACTTTGTGCTGCAAAGCATGATGCGGCCATTGCGACAATTCTGAGAACGCGCAGGTTAAATAAGCGCGCTTAAATTATGGCGGGCGGCCGATTCCGGCCTGCAACTCACCCCAGATGCGACATCCTTTTGCCCGGCGCCGGCAATTCGATATCGCCGGTCAATGGGAGACCGTAAGGGAAGTGAAGCTCGAGCGCATCACGCTGCGTTGGCGGCCGTCGAAGCCGCGCATGACCGGCTTGTCACTTGTCGCCACTGCAGTCCTGTTGAACGCGGTCGCATCACTTGCCGCAGAGAGCGTGCCGGTGCCGACTGCGACGATCATCGTCGAAGGCAACCGCCGGGTCGAGGCCGATACCGTGCGCTCCTACTTCCATCCAGGGCCAGACGGCCGGCTTGATGAAGCCGCGCGCAATGAAGCCTTGAGGGCGCTGGTCGCAACGGGACTGTTCGAGAAGGTCTCGATCGAGCCCGCCGGCGATCGCCTGACCGTGCATGTGACGGAAGCACCAATCCTCGACCGTGTCGCCTTTGAGGGCAACAGGAAGATAACAGATGCCGATCTGGCCGCCGCGATCGAGTCCAAGCCGCGCGGCAGCCTGCAGCGCTCAACGGTACAGTCGGACATTGGCCGTATCATCGAAGCCTATCGCCATGTCGGACGCGACGATGTCCGCGTCGCGCCCGAGATCATCGACCGCGGCAACGGCCGCGTCGATCTCGTTTATGTGATCACAGAGGGTACCAAAACGCCCGTACGCCGGATCAGTTTTGTCGGCAATCGGGCCTTCGGCGCACGCCAGCTCAATGCCGTGATCAAGACGTCGGCCACCAATATGCTCAGTTTTCTGACCGGCGGCGACGTCTACGATCCCGACCGCATTGCGCAGGACCAGCAGCAGTTGCGCATCTACTATCGCAGCAAGGGCTATGCCGATGCCACCGTCCGCTCGGCAACGGCCGAATACGATCCAGCGGCCAAGGGATTTGCAGTCACTTTCGTGATCGATGAAGGCCCGCTGTATCACTTTGGAGATATCAGCGTCGCCTGCAATATTCCCGGGCTCGATCCGCAAAAGCTGCGCGGCGTCGCGCTCGCCCACGCCGGCACGGTGTTTGACGGCAATGCGCTGGACAAGAGTACCGAACTGCTGGCCATCGAGATGGCCAAGCTCGGTTATCCCTTTGCGCAGGCTGTGCCGCGCATCGTCCGAGATGCCGCCGCACAACGAATCGACGTCGCATTCGTCATCGACCAGGGCCCGCGCACCTATGTCGAGCGTATCGAGATCCATGGCAACACCCACACCCGCGACTACGTGATCCGGCGCGAGTTCGACATCGCCGAGGGCGATCCTTACAACAAGACGCTGATCGATCGCGCGGAGCGGCGGTTGAAGAACTTGAACTACTTCAAGACCGTCAAGATCACCAATCGGCCCGGCTCGACGCCCGATCGCGTCGTCCTCGATGTCGAGACCGTGGAGCAGGCGACCGGCGAGTTCAACATCTCCGGCGGCTACTCGAGCACTGACGGCGCGCTGGTCGAGGTCAAGGTGGGCGATCGCAATTTCTATGGGACCGGAAAGAACGTTCAGGCCTCTGTGACCTATGGCCAATATGCCCGCGGCATCGACCTCGCAGCATCGGAGCCCTATTTCCTCGGCACCAAGGTATCGGCCGGGATCGAGCTGTTCGGCCGGCAAAGCGAGGTGAACAGCTACCAGTCCTACAACAGCACGACCTATGGCTCGACGCTGCAATTCGGCACGCCGATCACCGAGCAGCTTGGCGTGCAATGGCGCTATTCGATCTACAACCAGGACATCTCGCTTGGCCCCACCACCTCCGGCCTGACGCCTTCCCTCGCAGTCCAGCAGGCTGCCGCTAACGGACCGGCTTGGGTCTCCGCGGTTGGTTCCACGTCGACCTACAGCACGCTCGATAACGCCAAGAGCCCGACCAGTGGATTCAGGTCGCAACTCAGCCAGGATCTGGCCGGCCTCGGCGGCGACGTGAAGTTCCTGCGGACCAGCGAAGACGCGCGCTATTATCAATCACTCACGGGCGACCTCGTCGGCATGGTCCGTGCTCAGGGCGGCTACGTCACCGGCTGGGGCGGTCAGCAGGTGCCGCTGATGAACAGCTTTTTCGGCGGCCCGACCATGGTCCGGGGCTTTGCCACCAACGGCTTCGGCCCACGCGATCTGACGCCCGGCACCACCATGGATAATGTCGGCGGCAGCGCCTATTGGGCGACGACGGCGGAACTGCAGAGCGGAATTCCCGGCGTGCCGGACGAATACGGCCTCAAGGCATCGGCCTTTGTCGATGCCGGAAGTGTGTTCCGTTATACCGGTCCGACCAGCGTGGGCGGCACCGCGCTGCAAGTCGCCAATAAAAACGTCGTGCGCTCCTCGGTCGGCATGGGCCTCACTTGGGCCTCCCCGTTCGGGGCCCTCACTGTCGATTATGCGGTGCCATTGACCAAAGCCGCCTACGACGTGGTTCAGCCGCTCCGCTTCAGCGCTGGAGGCTTTTGACCGGTACGGGATGCGGCGTCGCAAAGCCGTAGATCAGCGCCAACCGGTCGAGACATTCCTTGAGCCGCCGCGCAAAGTAATCGTTCCAGCGCTGGGTTCGCAGCCCCCGCCGCTCGCCGACCTGCTCCATGGTCATGCCGAGGATCAGGACTTCGTGCACCAGGGCCGAACCGTCGGCGCCGAGCTCGCGCTCGACCCGGTTGAGCCGCGATACTGCCCTGCGCTGGGCCTCGGTGATGGGCTCGCGCCGCGTGCCGCCATCAACATATTCCCTTGTGGTGTCTACCGCGCGCGGCCCACGCTCTGCCTTCTCCCAATCACTCTGGAACTCGCGGCCGCCTCGCAACTGGGTATCATCGATCTGACGGTGCGAATGCAGGCGTCCGAGCGGATCGTTGCGGATCGAGCGCAGCGCAACGACCTTGTCCCCGGGCTCGAGCGCAAGGGGATCGTCGACCTCAACAGTGGCGACTTCGGCGTTGTGCGGCAGATCCTGTGCGCGGCGGTCAAGCGCTCTGGCGGGATGATACGGTTTCTTGCGTTTGACGCGCGGCATCGCTTGGCTCCTTCAAGGCAATTCGACCGGGGACCATCTCGCCGGTGGCAAGATGGGTCGTTAGCAAGGCGGATGAGGTGGGAGGCGCGTACGCCGCTATGCCGGCTCGCGCAGGTGTAGCGGTGCGGTGCTCGGTGACGGCTCCGTCTCGAGCTCCGGATTGCGGCTCAAGTGGAAATGGGGCGTGCAGTAGCTTGAACCTGGCCGCCTCCGATGACCGCAAAAGGTGATCGGTTCGACATCGCTGTCACCGCCATAGGGATATCGGCAATCTTCATATTCAAGCTCCACCAGCGAAAGGTGGCGCGGCGCGATCTCGACACAACGGAGCTCGACCAGCGGCGCCTTCTCGAACACGGGCATCGGCCAATTGAATTCGATCGATCTTGGCGCGCGCGGCTCGCTCGACCGGTTCAACTGCGGCACTGGCGTCAGCCGCGGCAGTGCTGGCGGCGCGCTATCCGACATCGTCAGACCTAGCCGCCTGGCACGACCAATCGCGGCGCTTCTCGTATAGTCGGTGTTGAATCTGGCGTTGATCGCCTTGGCGATCTTCGCAAAGCTCATGCCTTGGGCAATATATTCCCGCAGCGCGTGCGAATGTTCGGGCGCCCAGCCTGTCAGTTCCATTGTTGATTCTTGTCCTTCCCTTCGGCGCCCGACGCCTCACCATCAATTTCTGATATTCCGAAATGAAAGTCAAGCTTGATTTCTGATTATCCGAATTGCTATGCTTTCTGGGGATTCGAAAGAGGGATGCGCCATGCTGGACACCAGATTGATCGAGCGGGGCCTGCAGAAGCCGGGCAAGACCAAGGGTGGGCTCGCGCAGGCGATGGGTGTTCGCCCCGGCGCTGTTTCCGAAATCCTTTCCGGGATACGCCAGATCAAGGCATCCGAGATTGCGCCGATCATGGAATATCTCGAGCTCAACTCGGTGCCGGTCATGGGCCGGGTCGGCGCCGGAGCCTCGATCGAGCCGGAATATGAGCAGGTGCCGCCGGAAGGACTCGGTGAAGTCGAGTTGCCCTTCCCGATCGCGGAAGAAACCATTGCATTTGAGGTATCGGGCGATTCGATGCTGCCGAAATACGAGAATGGCGACATCATTGTCGTCTATCGCGAGCAGCGACACCCCCTCTCGAGCTTCTATGGCGAAGAAGCGGCGGTTCGTTTGAAGACCGGCGAGCGCTATCTGAAGACGATCGAGCGTGGAAAATCGCTGACACTGGTCAACCTCACGAGCTTCAACGCCAAGCCGATCAACGGGGTGAAGCTCGAATGGATCGGCGAGATCTGCGTGACCCTGCCGCGAGGCCAGATCGAGCGGTTGCGCAGCAAGGCGGCCGCGCGGTCCCGCAAAGCCGCCAAGGCGCACAGTCCTCGGACGCCGGAGAAATAGGCAAGGCCCCGACTTCTGATTTTCAGAAATTACACTTGACAAATTTCCGATTTTCGGAAATTATGCGGCCATCCGACTCCTGTCGAGAGAGGTGGCCGGTTTGGCCGACATGCAGTATTTCGTCGTGATGATCGATTACGGCCGGCGCGGCCGCGAGGCCGTGGTTGATCCCGAAATCACAAGGCGCGGGGTCATCGCGCGGGTTGTATCGGGCGAATACAGGAACATCAGCTTCATCCACGAAATCTCCGATTCGGCTGTCGAGGACGTGACGGCCGATATCCTCGCCGAGGCTGCCCTCCCCGGCATCAGCGCGGCCGAAGCCGACCTGCAAGCGAGCGTCTTCGACCATCGCCGCGATCTGCGCAAGCACGAGCAAGCATGATCGGCCCTTCACATGAATCGCGGCGAATCACATTTCAATTTCGAAAACGTGATCGTCGGCGGCTTTAATTCATCAGCAGCGGATCAAATATTCTCGGCGAAACGTCTATTCGGAGTGGCGGCGGGGCGCGATGGATTCGCGATTCGCTGCTCCGAACGTGGGAAGTTTTGCTCTCAATGAATCCATGTGTGAAGGCTGAGATCGCGGCGCGCGACGGCGATCTACGCATCTTCCTTCTGCTCGGCATCGCGACTTGGTCCCTGTTCCTGGATCACATTCCGCACAACGCCGTCAGCGTGTTGACCTTGCGGAACTTTGGATTCAGCGGGGCGACCGAGCTGTTTGTATTTGTCATCGGCTATGCCGCGGCGATCATGTACGGGAAGATCGTTGTGGAACGCGGCTTCGTCGTTGGGGCGACGCGTGTCTTCAAGCGGGTATGGCAGCTCTACGCAGCCTATATGGTGCTGTTCGTCGTCTACGTCGACCTGATCGGATATGTCGCGGCTCAATCCGCAGCACCCGATCTGTTCGCGGAATTCAATATCACCGACTTCATCGAGCATCCGATTCGCGTAATCGTCCGCGGCCTGCTGCTGCAGGCCAAACCGCTCAACCTGGACGTATTGCAGCTCTTCATCGTCCTCATGGCGTTCCTTCCCGCCGTGCTGTTCGGCATGATGCGCTGGCCGCGCCTGACCATGCTTGGATCCATTGCGCTCTATCTGTTGGCGCGGCACTTCGACTGGAACCTGACCGCTTTTCCGGACGGGGGCTGGTATCTCAATCCGTTCTGCTGGCAATTGCTGTTCGTGCTGGGCGCCTGGTTCGCGGTCGGTGGTGCAGGAGACGCGCATGTGGTTCGCGCGATGCAGAAGCTTCCGGCCTTGCGCGTCACCGCGTTGATCTACCTGCTCGTCGCCCTGACGATCATGTCGGCTGGGAAATCGCCTGCGCTGGCGGAGATGATACCCAGTTCGGTGCTCGATGCCTTTCCGGCCAACGACAAGGAGAACCTTGCTCCCTATCGGGTGCTGCACCTGCTCGCACTGGCGTTCTTTTTCACCATGCTGATACCTCGCGACTGGTACGGACTTCAAATGCAGGCCATGCAGCCCCTCATCAAATGCGGCGAGCAATGGCTCGCGGTGTTCTGCTCCGGCATCTTCCTTTCATTTGCCGGGCACCTGGTTCTGATCACGGGCCCCAAGTCGCTGGCGATGCAGGTGGTCGTCAGCGTCGCCGGCATTCTCGGCATGACATGTGTCGCCTATTATGTGTCCTGGTCCCAGCGGCAGGACCACAAATCCGCGGTCGGCGCGCGATCCTGAAACCGCTTCAGGGGTCGTGCAGCGCTAGCGCTGCATCTGCATGATCTGGTCCATCGGCATCATATTCTGATTGAGGTTCGCCATGATCCATAGCGAGCCGCCAATCACCAGGAAAACGATGAGCACGCCGAAGGCAAGCGCCATCACGTTGTTGGTGTTGTCAGGCCCGGTCGTGATGTGGAGGAAGAAGACGAGATGCACGCCCATCTGGGCGATCGCCAGCACGATGATGGCAACGGGAATGCTCGGCTGCCAGACCAGGTCGGTGCCGGCAACAAAGAACGAGGTCGCCGTCAACAGGAGTGCAAGGCCAAGGCCGGTGACATAGCCGAGTACGCGCAGGCCGACGCCGCCCTCGCCTTCGTCGCCCGGTGCCAGATCGATACGGTGCTGTTCCAAAGCTTGATCGCTCATGGCTTGCTCCCGAGCAGGTAGACCACCGAAAATACCGCGACCCAGATGATATCGAGGGCGTGCCAGAACAGCGCAAAGCACATGATGCGTCGCCCAATGTCGGCCCGAAAGCCCTTGGCGACCACCTGCGCCATCATCGTCAGCAGCCAGAGGATGCCGGCAGAGACATGCAGGCCATGGCAACCGACGAGGCTGAAGAAGGCGGTCAGAAACGCGCTGCGCGTCGGCCCCGCACCGCGTGCGACCAGGTCCGCAAACTCGCGCGCCTCAAGGTACAGGAAGGCCAGGCCGAGAACGCAAGTCGCCGCCATGCCCACCTGGAACCAGAACCTGTTTCGAATATCGGCCGCGATGTTGGCGAGCCCGCAGGTGAAACTTGACAGCAACAGGAAGACGGTCTCGACCGCGACTCTCCTGAGATCGAACAGTTCGGCCCCCTTCGGCCCCCCTGCGGTCTGGTCAACCAGGACCGCATAGGTCGCGAAGAAGCACGAGAACATGACGATGTCGCTGAGCAGGAATATCCAGAAACCGAAGCCTGTGACGATCCGCTTCGGCGCCGGTCCCGCGTGCGCGACCGCGGCATGCGCGATCCCGCGCAGACGGTGCGGATCGGCTTGAGCATATGCCAGCGTCGTGTCGGCCATGGCTCAGGCTCCCGCCAAGCTGGTCAGGGCGCGCCGCTCTTCGATATTGGCGCGGTCGATGCGCGCCACCTCCTTCGCCGCGATGACGTATTCGTCATGGTCCCGCCATGCGAATGCGACGAAGGTGGCGAAGGCGCCGATCACACCGGCCGCGACCATCCACCAGATGTGCCAGATCAACGCAAAGCCCATGATGGTCGCGAAGAAGGCGCACACGAAGCCGGTCGGGGAATTGCGCGGCATCTCGATGTCCTTGTAGTCGAGCTCGCGCTTCTCGAGACCCTGCTGCTTGGCATGCGCCTTCAATGACCAGTAAGCGTCCTCCCCGGTCACATCAGGTGGAATCGCGAAATTGAATACCGGCGGCGGCGAGGCCGTTGCCCATTCCAGCGATCGCCCGTCCCACGGATCGCCGGTGCGGTCGCGCAGCTCTTCGCGACGATGAATGCTGACGGTGAGCTGCATGATCTGGAAGATGATCCCGATCAGGATAATGACGGCGCCAACCCCTGCGATCAGGAGCCACGGGCGCCATTCCGGGACATCGTAATGCTGCATTCGCCGCGTCATGCCGAGAAAGCCGAGCGCATAGAGCGGCATGAACGCGACGTAGAACCCGATCAGCCAGCACCAGAACGCCGCTTTGCCGAGCCCCTCATGCAGGCGGAAGCCGAACGCCTTCGGAAACCAATATGCATAGCCCGCGAAAGCGCCGAACAGCACGCCACCGATGATCACGTTGTGAAAGTGAGCGACCAGGAACAGGCTGTTGTGAAGCAGGAAGTCCGCGGGCGGCACGGCGACCAGCACCCCGGTGAGGCCGCCGAGGATGAACGTCACCATGAAGCCGATCGCCCACAGCATCGGCGTCTCGAACCGCACCCGTCCACCATACATCGTGAACAGCCAGTTGTAGATCTTCACGCCGGTCGGCACCGCGATAATCATACTGGCGATCCCGAAGATCGCATTGACATAGGGACCGGCGCCCATGGTGAAGAAATGGTGCAGCCACACCATGAAGGAGATGACGCAGATCGCCATGGTGGCAAGCACCATAGACCGATAGCCGAACAGCGGCTTGCCCGAAAACGTCGAGACCACCTCGGAGAAGATTCCGAACGCGGGCAACACAAGGATGTAGACCTCGGGGTGCCCCCACGCCCAGATCAGGTTCATGAACATCATCACGTTGCCGCCGGCCTCATTGGTGAAGAAATGGAAGCCGAAATAGCGGTCGAGAATCAGCATCGCCAGCGTTGCCGTCAGGATCGGAAACGCCGCCACGATCAACAAACTCGAGGCGAGCGTGGTCCAGCAGAACATTGGCATGCGCAAATATGTCATGCCCCTGGTGCGCAGCTTCAGCACCGTGGTAACGAGATTGATGCCGGCAACCAGCGTGCCGACGCCGGAGATCTGGAGCGCCCACAGATAATAGTCGACGCCGACACCCGGCGAATAAGTGAGTCCCGACAGCGGCGGATAAGGCAGCCATCCGGTGCGCGCGAACTCGCCGACCACGAGCGAGATGTTGACCAGCAGCGCGCCTGTTGCGGTGAGCCAGAAGCCGACGGAATTCAAAGTCGGAAACGCCACGTCGCGCACGCCGAGCTGCAGTGGCACCACCAAATTCATCAGCCCGATCACGAACGGCATCGCCACGAAGAAGATCATGATAGTGCCATGCGCGGAGAATATCTGGTTGTAATGCTCTGGCGGCAGATAGCCTTGCGACTGGAAGGCAACTGCCTGCTGGGACCGCATCATCAGCGCGTCGGAGAAACCGCGCAGCAGCATCACCATCGCGAGCAAGGTGTACATGACGCCGATCCGCTTGTGATCGACGCTGGTGATCCATTCGCGCCAGAGATATGGCAGGTGGCCGGCAAGGACGACCCAGGCGAGGACCCCGAGGATGACGAGCGCGACCACGCCCGAGGCGATCATCGGAATCGGCTGATCGATCGGAATGGCGGACCAGTTCAGCTTACCGAACATCTTGGCCTCCGATATGCGACTGCGCGCTTTCCGACGTCAGCTTCGGTCCCGGGCCCGGGGGGATCTCCTGGGTCACGATGGCGTGGAACAGCCGCGGATCCTCGAGCCGATAGGTGGATGTCACGGTCTCGACCGATTGCTGGGCGAGCTTTCCGTAGCTTTCCGCGTTCAAGACACGATCGGTCTGGGCGGTGCGTGCCACCCAGTCAGGAAACTGGAGCTGCGGTACGACCTGGACGTCGAACTTCATGTCGGGAAAGCCATCCCCGCTGAAATGGGACGACAGGCCCTGAAGGGTGCCCTGATTGTCGGCACGCAGCTTCAGCCGCGTCACCATCCCGTTCATCGTGTAGATCATGCTGCCAAGCTGCGGGATGAAGAACGCGTTCATCACGCTGCCGGAGGTCAGTTCAAGATCAAGGGGAGAGCCGACCGGCACCGTCAGCGTGTTGACGGTCGCGATCCCCTGGTCCGGATAGATGAAGAGCCACTTCCAATCGAGCGACACGACCTGGATGCGGACCGGCGCGCCGGTCCCATCAATGGGCCGGGCAGGATCGAGCTGATGCGATCCGATCCAGGCGACCCCTCCGAGCAGAATGATCGTCAGCGTCGGGATCGACCACACCACGAGCTCGAGGCGGCCGGAATAAGCCCAATGAGGCTGATAGGTCGCCCGTGGATTGGACTCTCGAAACCAGAATGCAAAGGCAAAGATTGCCGCGATCGTCGGCAGGACGATCGCGAGCATGATCCCGACCGAGTCGATCAGAATCGTCTTCTGCGCAGCGGCGATCGGACCTTGCGGATCGAAGATGTTCATCGCGAAGCCGTGACGGTGTTGTTGCTACAGCGGGGTGTTGGAACGACACTTCGGCGGACAAGATCGGCTTGGTCGGAAGCCAGGCAACGGTTCGCCGCGGCCGAGGTCCCGACAGGAAGACTGTCACAGTAACTCTAAAGGTTCATCCCCGGATTGTCCGATCAAATTTCACCCGCGCGGCAACGATCCGCGAGCGCGACCGTTCATTTTTGAAAAAAGCGGCGCAGTTTGCTATCGCAGCATCTGGGCTCGTTCCGGGCATCCGCGTCGCCCGCCCCACGAGCGTCCTCAATCTCCCGGAAATGCGCCTCTCAAGCGCGCCTCGCTTTGGCGGAGCATGGCCGGATCCAACTTTCCTTGTCGGGATGCGTCCAGCGCGCAGGCAAAGATTCGATAAAATTGCGCGCCGTCGAATGCGACCAGGAGCATGTCGACGCCGGCATTCAGCGCCTCGACGACGGCATCGCAGACATTGTGCTGGTAAATCGCTCCCATCACCAGATCATCCGTCATCACGATGCCCTGGTAGTTCCACTTGTTTCGGATGATCCCGTCGATGACGCGCTTTGAGTGCGAGGCCGCGTGATCCGGATCGATCGCGGTGAGAGTCACATGGCCGACCATGAGCTGCGCCTTTGAGTGCGTCAGCACATCCCGGAACGGACGCCAGTCGGACGCTTCCAATTCGTCCACTGATGTTCCGAGCTCCGCACTGAAGTGATGGGTATCAGCACGCACGCGGCCCAAGCCGGGAAAATGCTTTACGGTTGCGCCGACGCCGAACGCTTCGAGGCCGCGAACATAGGCCTGCGCGATCTCGCCGACGATGGCGGGATCGGCTGAGATTGCCCGGCGGCCGATCAGCGTATTGAAATCAAATCGGTTACGCCCCGACTCGGGCCGCAGGTCGAGCACCGGGGCAAAATTGAGATTGACCCCGAGCGCCGCCAATTCCTGTCCGTGAATGCGGCCGAATTCTTCGGCCTTCGCCTTCCGCAGGTCCGGCGTCGTCTCCGCCAATGTGGCCAGCGCCGGCAGTTTGGTCAGTGGCGGCGACAGATGAGAAACGATGCCGCCTTCCTGGTCGGCCGCGACGATCAGGGGCGGGAGCCCTGCAGCACGCCGCTTGTCCTGAAGCGTTGCGATCTCGGCTTTCAACGCCTCCGCCGACTTTCGCCGCAGATTGTGCTTGCTGACATAGATGCCGCCGATCAGCCCCTTCTCCGCCAGCACCGTCACCGCTGAGACCGACGAATAGCCGACCATGAAGTGCGGCCCAAGGCTGCGCGCCTGCGCAGCGTCGGCCTGCAGCACCTCGCGCTTGCGCAGCTCGAACGTAAGATGCGCGCCCAGCATCAGAAGCGGCGGCAGGCACCAGACCAGGACCAGCAGTCTTCTCGAAAGCCCTCGCCGCCAGGAGCCGCGAAGCAGCAGGACGACGACCACCACGCCGCTCATGACCACGAGCCCGATGTTTCCCGTCCCACGGAGCACAGCGAGATAGGGCTCGTTCTTGTTGGCGGCGACAAGGGCGAGCACCAGCCCGATGAACCAGAGCCCGATGATAACGACACGATTTCGAAATTTCATGGTTGGCGACGCCGCGTGTGAAACGAGAGACCTCGCCCCTATCAAATGCGCACACGCCGCGCGAGCACTTAAACAGGCCTGCACGGAAACTGCACAAAACTCCTGAAGTCGTGCAGACGACCATTTCGAGATTTGCACAACGTCGGTTCAAGGTCCGCCGCGTTCGACATCCGCAAAGGAATTGACATGACGAGTCTCGCTTCGCCGGCCGCCGATATCCGGCCCGTCCAAAGCTTATCCCTGTCGGCCAAGCTCGCGATCGCGGTCGCGCTGGCTGCACTTGCCGACTTCCTGTTCTACGGCGAGCGGGTCGGAATATCGGTTACTGTTTTCGCCCTCGCGCTGGCCTGCGGTTCGCTGCTTGCCAACATCGCCAAGCTGGACAAGCGTCGAGCGATGCTCGGCGGCCTCCTCGTGATCGCCGGCCTTGTGCCGACCGTGGAGGAAGTCAATGCGGCGTCACTTGCAATCATCTTGCTCGCGCTCGGCGCTGGTCTCCTGCTCACGACCAACCCTGGTCTCACCGGCTTTGGCGAACGGGCGGCGGCGCTTTGCGACCTCTTCCTGGTCAGTCCTTTCAGGTTCTTTGTGGACGCACTCGGGATGTTCAACCTCCCGGCGCTGACCAGCGGCTTCATCCTGTGGTTCGTACCGGCCTTGCTCGGAACAGTATTCCTCGCCTTATTCGTCGCTGCCAATCCTGTGCTCGAAAACTGGATCAGCCTGATCAACCCCGGCAGCGCCGCTTCGCATCTGAGCATCGGACGCGCGTTGTTCTGGATCGTGGCGATATCCCTTGTCTGGCCCTTTATCCATGTCAGGTGGCGACGCAAATCGAGCTCAGTCACTGCCGCGGCCGAAGCCCCCGCCCCAGCCGCCGACACATCTTCCAGTGTCGTCGACTTCCTCGGCGCACCGACCGTCCTGCGTTCGCTGATCCTGTTCAATCTGCTGTTCGCGGTTCAGACGATCCTGGACGCGGTTTATCTCTGGGGCAATGCGGCGCTCCCGGCCGGCGTCACCTATGCCTCATATGCTCATCGCGGGGCCTATCCGCTGATCGTCACGGCCCTGCTGGCAGCGGGCTTCGTTCTCGTCGCAATTCGGCCCGGTGGTCCCGCCGAAGGGTCCAAGGTGATACGGCCCCTGGTCTATTTGTGGGTGGCGCAGAACGTCCTGCTGGTCGCTTCCGCCATCTACCGGCTCGACCTCTATGTGCAGATCTATCTTCTGACCTACTGGCGCGTGGCCGCTTTCATCTGGATGCTGCTGGTCGCCATCGGACTTCTATTGATCGTCGCCCGCATCATGCTGGACCGTTCCAACGCCTGGCTGGTAACAGCAAACCTGGTCACGTTGACGGCCGTGCTCTATGTCTGCTCGCTCGTCAACTTCGCTGCAATCATTGCCGACTACAATGTCACCCACAGCCGGGACGTGTCCGGCAAGGGCTTGCAGGTCGACACAAACTACCTGGCTCAGCTCGGGCCGCAGGCGCTGCCCGCGATCGAGAAGGTCCTCCAGCTTCGCACCAGCGATCCGTGCCTTGTTTCCCGCCGGGATTCGCTTGTAGAACAGCAGCGGCAGGACATGGCGTCCTGGCGTTCCTGGGGTTTTCGAAGCTGGCGCCTGCAGCGCTATCTCGATGGCGAACAGAAAAACAAGGTCACGGGTTGACGAGCGGGCTGGAGAGACGTTTGACGCACCGTATTCTTATCGTCGACGACGACCTGCACATCCGCGAAGTCATCCGCGTCGCCCTCAAGAAAGCCGGCATGAACGTTGTCGAGGCGCGCGACGGCAAGGAGGCGCTCGCCCGATTTGCGAGCGACCGGCCTGACCTCATCGTTCTCGACATCGGGATGCCAGAACTCGACGGGCTCGACGTCTGCCGGGAGGTACGAAAGACTTCCGACGTACCGATCCTGTTCCTGTCGGCGCGCGACGACGAGATCGATCGCGTGCTGGGCCTCGAGATCGGCGGCGACGACTACGTGACAAAACCGTTCAGCCCGCGCGAGCTCGTCGCCCGCGTCAACGTCATCCTGCGGCGCATGAACTCGCGCAGCGGCGACGCCAAAGCCGGCACCACGGTTCTCACGCAAGGTAGACTGACCGTCGATCCAGAGCAGCACGTTGCATCATTTGCCGGCACAGCGCTCCGGCTGACCGCAATCGAGTTCGGAATCCTGCGTGCCTTCCTGACGCGGCCGACGGCCGTCTTCAACCGCGAGCAGCTTATGCGCGCGGCCTACCAGCTCAACATCCAGGTGTCCGACCGCACCATCGACAGCCACATCCGCAACATCCGCGCTAAGCTCGCCGCGCTGAATTGCGACAACGTCATCGAGACTATTCACGGCGTCGGCTTCAAGCTCGGGCGATGCGAGCCGCAGGCATGAGTGGTCCGAATGCGCCAGACAAATGGCGGCCATCGCTCGGCCTGGTCATCTTCACCGTGCTGGCGACCGTCGCCATACTGCCTCTGGTCGGCCTGTTCTTCTTCCGCCTTTATGACAACCAGCTTATTCGCCAGACCCAGGCCGAACTGATCGCCCAGAGCCGCGTCCTGGCAGCAATCTTCGCACAGGAGGTGCAGGCGCGGCTCGACCATGGGATTCCTCTCGGCGCCGAGGTCCCGCCCGGCGTCTTGCCCGATCCTGGCGATCAGGTCACGCCGATCCGGCCCGCGCTCGATCTCGCCGGCAATGATCTGTTGCGACGGCGGCCCGTTGCCTTGCCCGCGAGCGCGCCGGCCGATCAGGCCTATGTCGAGATCGGCGCGCGACTGCTGCCGATCGTCCGCGAGACGCAGAAGGTGACGCTTGCCGGATTCAGGATCCTCGATCCGCAGGGCGTCGTGATCGCCGGACGTCAGGAAGTCGGACAGTCGCTCGCCCATATCGAGGAAATCGCCGCGGCCCTCCATGGCGAATATCGGGCCGCGCTGCGGATCCGCGTGCCGGACAAACCTCCGCCGCCGATCTATTCCATCAGCCGCGGCGTCGGCGTGCACGTGTTTTCCGCGATGCCGGTGATCGTCAACAACCGCGTGGCCGGCGTGATCTATACGACCCGGACGCCGAGCAACATTTTCGACCATCTCTATCAGGAACGCGTCAAGTTCGTGCTTGCCGCGCTCGCCGTGATCCTTGCGACGATGGCGATCGGGCTGTTTTTCTCCCGCACCATCACCCAGCCCATGCACGAACTGATCGGCCGCGCCGCGCGCATCGGCAAAGGTGATCGCACCGCATTCCGCCCATTGCGGCACTACGGCACGCGCGAATTCGCACAGCTCTCGCACAGCTTCTTTGGCATGGCCGAACAATTGGCGCGGCGTTCAGACTACATCGCGACGTTCTCGGCACATCTCACGCACGAGCTGAAATCGCCGCTCACCTCGATCAAGGGCGCGGCGGAGCTGCTTTTGGATTCTCTGGATGGCAAATCGGACAGCCTGACCCGCTCCGAGCAGAAGACCTTCGTGTCGAATATTCTTGGCGACACCGAACGCCTCGAAGCGATGGCCCAGCGGCTACGCGAACTGGCGCGTGCCGAAACCGTGCCGCAGAACGAGCGCACCGAACTGGCGTCCGTGATCGGCGATCTAAAAAGCCGGTTCCCGGCTTGCGTTATCACGGCGCCCGGCGGTCTCGACCGGCCGATCGGGATGTCCGCCGAAAAGGCGCTGATCGTCCTCTCACACCTCGCCGACAACGCCGTACGGCACAACGCCAGGACTATACGGCTTGACGCCGTGGACGAGCGTACGGCCGTCAAGCTGATCGTGAGCAATGATGGCGATCCGATCTCGGAAGCCAACCGGGAACGGATCTTCGACGCCTTCTTCACCACCCGCCGCGATGCCGGCGGCACCGGCATGGGCCTTGCGATCGTGCGCGCCGTGATGACAAGTCACGGCGGCTCGATCCGGCTCTTGCCGACCAGTGAAGGCGTGACCTTCGAGCTTAGGTTTCCCGCCGCTTGAACCCTGCCCTCACACTCGCTCGATGATGATCGCGGGCGCCATACCGCCGGCGGCACACATCGTCACCAGACCTCGCTTGAGATCCCGCCGCTCCAACTCGTCCAGCAGCGTCCCGATCAGGATCGAGCCGGTCGCGCCGATAGGATGACCGAGCGCGATCGCGCCGCCATTGACGTTGACCTTCTCGCGATCGAGCTTGAGGTCACGGATGAACTTCTCCGTGACCACGGCAAAGGCTTCGTTGATCTCGAACAGGTCGATATCGTCAAGCGTCAGCCCGGCCTTGGCCAGCACCTTGCGCGCCGCCGGCACCGGCGCGTTCAGCATCAGGGTCGGCGAGTCCCCCATATTGGCCATCGCGACTACGCGTGCGCGCGGCTTCAGTCCGTGCTTCCTGGCGTAGTCGGGCGATGCCAGCAGGATCGCGGCGGAGCCATCGACCACGCCGGACGAATTTCCCGCGTGATGGACAAAGTCGATGTTAAGATCGGGATATTTTTCCAGGATCAGCTTGCGATAGGTCGTGCCCTTGTCGTCGAGCGCGTAGTCGGCGATCGCTGGGAAGGCCGGCTTCAGCGCCGCGAGCCCTTCCAGCGTGGTCTGCGGCCGCGGATATTCCTCCTTGTCGAGCGCGAGCGTGCCGTCTTCGCGATAGACCGGAACCAGGCTTTTGTCGAAATGGCCGCCCTTGATTGCGGCCGCCGCTCGCTTCTGGCTCTCCAGCCCGAGCGCATCGACATCCTGCCGCGTGATGCCCTCGAGCGTCGCCACCGCGTCGGCGCAAACGCCCTGGTGCGATTGCGGATGCCTTGCGCGCAGGCGGAGGTTGCCGGCGTCCATCATGAACGGCCCCTCGCCGCGCCGTCCTTCCATCGACATCACCTCGGTGCCACCGGCGATCACGAGATCCTCAGAGCCCGACATGATCGAAGCGGCGGCCATGTTGACGCTGGTGATGCCGGAACCGCAAAAGCGATCGAGTGTGACGCCGCTCGCCTTCACGTCGTAGCCGGCATCGAGCGCCGACATGCGGCCGAGATCACCGCTCTGCGCGCCGCGCTGGGAACTGGTGCCCCAGATGATGTCGTCGACATCTGCGGTATCGATGCCGGTGCGATCGGCCAGCGCCCGCAGCACGGTGGCGCCGAGCTGCTGCGGATGAATGCCTGACAGCGCGCCCTTGCCCGCCTTGCCAATGCCTCGCGGCGTCCTGCATGCATCGATGATCAGCGCGTCAACCATGGTGTGTTCCTCAGACAATGTTGCTGCGGCGCATTTGCAGCCGATGATCCGGCAAAGTCAATTCGCGCCCGCGCAAACCGCGCTCTCCGGTTGTAGCGCCGCGTGGCTTCAGCCTGCGCGCCGTTCTTGACGATCAATTTCGTTTATGCGCAGCTACTTCCAACAACAATACGTCCCAGGGAGGATCTATGGTCGCGATCGGGCGGACCCTTGTCGGCTGCGCTTTTTTGGCTGCATCGACAGTTCTGGCGCAGGCCGCCGAACCGCTTCACCTGCGGGTGGCGGATTCGTTTCCGAAGGGCCACTATCTCGTCAAGCTCGTCCTCGAACCCTGGATGGAGGAGGTCAAGAAGCGCACCAACAACGCGGTGACCTTCGACCACTATCCGGCGCAGCAGCTCGGCAAGGCCGCCGACATGCTGAAGCTGACGCAGACCGGTGTTGCCGATATCGGCTATGTCGCGCCGGCCTATGTCTCCGACAAGATGCCGGTGTCCGAAGTCGCGATGCTGCCGGGCGCGTTCGAGCATTCCTGCCAGGGGACGCTGGCCTATTGGAAGCTGGCGCGGAACGGCGTCATTGCGCAGCAGGATTATACCGCCAACAATATCCGCCTGCTGCTCGCGGTCAGCCTGCCGCAATATCGCATTTTCACCGTCAAGCAGCCGGTCAAGGATGTCGGCGATGTCACCGGCCTGAAGCTGCGTTCCACCGGCGGCGCGCAGGATCTGACGCTGCGCGCGATTGGCGCCGTGCCGGTGCGCATGGCAGCGCCCGATGCCTATGAATCGCTATCGCGGGGCACCATGGACGGGCTGTTGTTCCCGCTCGAAAGCGTGGTCGCCTATGGCGCCGACAAGCTCGTGAAATACTCGACCGATGGACTGGGCTTTGCCAGTTTCATCGTCGCCTATTCGATCAGCGAAACGGCCTGGAAGAAGCTTTCGCCCGAGGTGCAGAAGGCGATGGTCGATGTCGCCGAGGAAATCATCCCCTCCGCCTGCCAGCAGGTCCAGAAATCGGACGACGAGACCAAGAAATCGATGGAAGCCACAGGCGTCAAGTTCGAGACGCTGTCACCTGACGCCAATGCGAAATTCAAGGACCTGATGAAGGGCGTCGCCAAGACCTGGTCCGAAGGCCTCGACGCGCGCGGCAAGCGCGGCAGTGACGCGCTGAAGGAGTTTGACGCGGCGGTGGCGGCCATTCCGGCCAAGTAAACTGTTCAAGTGAACTGGGGGAGCTAATTTTGCTTGACGGAATATTGAAGGCGCTAGCGACGATCGAGAAGATCGCCTCCACCGTGGCGGCGGCGTTCATGTTCGCCATCATGATCATCGTGTTCAGCGATGTCATCATGCGCTACGCGTTCAACAAGCCCTTCTCCTGGGCCTATGACCTGATCTCGCTCTATCTGATGGCAGGCATCTTCTTCCTGGTGCTGTCGGAAGCCTATGCCAGCCATGCCCATGTCAGCGTCGATATCCTGCAGCAGAAGTTTTCGCCGGCGATGATCCGCGTCTCCGAGATCGTCACCTGCATCGTCGGGATCGTCGTGTTTTCCCTGATCGCCTATCTCGGCTTCCTGCGTGCCGTCGACAGCTTCCAGTCAGCCGACGTCATGGCGGGCGCCATTCCGTGGCCGATGTGGCCGTCGATTGCGCTCGTTCCTTTCGGGGCCGGGCTGATCACGTTGCGCCTTGCGCTGCACCTGATCGGCCACCTCCTCTCGCTGGCCACCGGCCGCGCCCTGATCGCGCTGCCGTCGTCGCATGCCACGGGGGAGACCTTCGAATGATACTCACGCTTGCAATGGTCGTGCTGTTCGTGCTGCTCGCGATCGGCACGCCGGTTGGCTTTGCGATGGCCGGTTCAGGAGTGCTCGGGCTCTATCTGATCGGCGGCATGCCGATGCTCTCGGGCATCCTGCAGACAGCGCCCCTATCGGCGGTGACCTCTTACGAGCTCATCACCATCCCGATGTTCCTGCTGATGGCGGAATTCGTGCTCGTCAGCGGGATCGCCGACGATCTGTTCAAGGCGACGGCCGCCTGGGTCGGACGGGTTCCGGGCGGGCTCGGCATGGCAACCGCGCTCGCCGGCGCCGGCTTCGGCGCGATCTGCGGCACCAGCACCGCTTCTGCCGCGACCTTGTCAGCGACCAGCCTGCCGGCGATGCTCAAGCAGGGATACGAGCCCAGGATGGCGGCTGGCGTAGTGGCGATCTCGGGCACGCTGGCGATGCTGATCCCGCCGTCGGTGGCGCTGGTGATCTACGGCCTGCTCGCGGAAGTGAACATCGGCGCGCTCCTGATCGGCGGCGTCATTCCGGGCATCCTCGTCACCTTCACCATCATGGCGACGGTGTGGTTCCTGGCCTGGCAGGATCCGTCGCGCGCGCCGTCAGCGCCATCGGTCTCGCTCGCGGAAAAATTCCGCATGCTGCGGGTGGTCGGCCCGATGCTGCTCTTGTTCGGCATGGTGACGGGCGTGATCTATACCGGCGTCGCGACGCCGACTGAAGCCTCCGCGCTCGGTGCCTTCGGCGCTTTCGTGCTCGCGCTCTGGAAGGGCAAAATCAACTGGAAGAGCCTGCGGGCCGCGCTGCTGCGGTCGGCGCATGGCACCTGCATGATCGCGATGATCCTGTTTGGCGCGTCGATCTTCGGCTACTTCTTTACGTTGACGCAGGTGACGCAGAGCCTGGTCGCCTGGGTCGGCGGCTTGCAGGTGCCGCCCTGGCTGATCCTCACCATCATCCTGTTCGGCTATATCGTGCTCGGCTCCTTCATGGACCAGATCGCGATCCTGGTCCTGACAGTGCCGATCGTGCTGCCGCTGATCAAGTCACTCGGCTACGATCCGCTCTGGTTCGGCGTCATCAAGATCGTCACCGCCGAGGTCGGTATGATCACGCCGCCGGTCGGGCTGAACTGCTTCGTCGTGGCCCGCTATTCAGGGCGCCCGGTCGCCGAGGTGTTTCACGGCGTCCTGCCGCATTTCATCGCCCATCTGATCGCGATCGCGATCCTGGTGATCTGGCCGATGATCATCCTGTGGCTGCCGATGAAGATGGGCTACTAGAGCGTTTTCGAGCGAAGTGGATACCGGTTCGCATAGCAATCAAGTTTACGCAGATTGCGTAGACTTATCTGCGCAGAAAACGCGTCAAAACGAGAATCTAGAGCTTCGGTTCTGATTCAATCAGAACCGAAGCTCTAGCGTAAAGAAACAAAAGGGAGAGGAAACAAAATGAACGTTCGTCTGCGGAGACGCTTCGTCCTTGCTGCGCTACTGGCCGCCGCCGCGACGTCTCCAAGCGCCGCTCAAGAAAAAATCACGTTGCGCCTCTCCGACAGCCTGCCTAACGGCCATGTCATTCACGAGCTGGTCGGCAAACCGTTCTCCGAGCTCGTGACCAAGATGACCAACGGCCAGGTCACCTTCCAACACTTCCCTGCCGAGCAGCTCGGCAAGGCCAAGGACATGGCGCAGCTCACCGTCGCCGGCGTCGCCGACGTTTCGTATGTGGTGCCGTCCTATTCGTCGGACAAATATCCGCTGACCGCGGTCGCCGAGCTGCCCGGCATCTTCGCGACGGAATGCCAGGGGTCGATCGCGTTCTACAAGGTCTCCCACAATGGCGGCATCCTCGAAACCAAGGAATTCGCGCCGAACCAGCTCCGCCCGCTGGTGACGATCGCACTGCCCGCCTATCAGATCCAGCTCGCCAACAGCCGCGAGATCAAGGCTGCAAAGGACCTAGAAGGCCTGAAGATCCGCACCACCGGTGGCGCAATGGACCTGATGACGCGCTCGATCGGCGCCGTGCCGGTGCGGATGGCGGCGCCCGAAATCTATGAATCGCTTACCCGCGGCACGCTCGACGGCTTGATCTTCTCCTACCAGAGCTCGGTTTCCTACGATTTCGGCAAGATCCTGAAATCCGGCACCGAAGGGCTCAACTTCGGCACCGCGATCTTCACCTATTCGATGGGCGAAGCCAAGTTCCGCTCGTTGCCCGAGAACGTGCGCAAGGCGCTGGTGGAGGCCGGCGAACAGACGACGCGCGAAGGCTGCAAACGGTTCGAGGACGGCGAGAAGGCCGCAACCGAGAAGATCAAGTCGCAGGGCATGAAGGTCATAAACTTCGGCGCTGACGACAAGAAACAGTTCGACACCGCCTTCAAGGCCGTCGCCGAGGACTGGGTGAAGGACATCAACAAGCGCGGCAAGCCGGGCACCGAGGTGTTCAAGGCGTTCACCGAAGCTTTGGCTGCAGGCCGTTGACCGGGCGCGCTCAAGACCGTGCGCCGAAGCCGGCGGGTCCCCTCGCCGGTTTCAAGGTGATCGACCTCACCAGCGTCATGATGGGGCCCTACGCGACCATGATCCTTGGCGACTACGGCGCCGACGTGATCAAGGTCGAAAGTCCCGATGGCGACGTGATGCGCCATGCCGCGCCGATGCGCCATCCCCGGATGGGCGCGATGTACCTGCAGGGCAACCGCAACAAGCGCTCCATCGTGCTCGATCTCAAGAAGCCGGGCGGGCGTGAGGTGCTGTTACGCCTGGCATCGACGGCCGACGTCTTCGTTCATAACGTCCGGCCGGCCGCCATGGCGCGGCTCAAGCTCGGCGCCGAAGATCTGCTCGCGACTAATCCGCGGCTGGTCTACGCAAGCCTGCACGGCTTCGGCGAGACCGGCCCCTATGCCGGGCGGCCGGCCTATGACGATCTGATCCAGGGACTGACGGCGCTGCCGGCACTGACCGGCAAGATCACCGGTGAGCCGCGCTACTCGCCGGCCACGATGGCTGACCGCATCGTCGGCCTGAACGCCATCCATGCGATCCTCGCCGCCTTGATCCATCGCGACCGCACCGGCGAAGGCCAGGCGATCGAAATCCCGATGTTCGAGACCATGGCGCAGTTCGTGCTCGGCGACCACATGGCCGGCCGCAGTTTCGAGCCGCCGATCGGCCCGCCCGGCTATTCGCGATTGCTGTCGCCGGACCGCCGCCCCTACCAGACCAGCGACGGCTATATCTGCGCGCTGGTCTATTCCGACAAGCAGTGGAACGCGTTCTTCCGCAAGATCGGCCTGGAGAACGAAGCCAATCGCGATCCCCGGCTGAACGGCATCTCGGCGCGGACCCGCAACTATGATTTCGTCTACGACTGGTTTTCAAAGGTGATGAAGACCCGCAGCACCGCCGAATGGATGCGCCAGTTCGAAGAGGCCGACATTCCGCACGCCCCGCTGCACGATCTCGACAGCCTGATCGAGGATCCGCATCTCGCCGCGGTCGGGCTGATCCAGTCGATCGAGCATCCGACCGAAGGAACGCTCCGCGTCGCCGGCCCCGCCGCGACCTGGAGCAAGACCCCGCCCTCGATCCGCAATCATCCGCCGCAGCTCGGCGAGCACGGCGAGGAGATCCTGCGCGAAGCAGGATTTACGGAGGACGAGATCGCCCGGCTTGCCGCCGAGCGAGCGCTGATCAACCCAGATTCGTAGATTTGTAGATTCCATGGGGCGGTGAGCGCGCCCTTTCCGGTAGGTTTGGGTTTCCACACTCGAACCATCGGAGAGTCTGATGCAAGCATCGACCAAGAGCACGCCCACCGCCGGCCATTGTGGCACGAT
>NZ_JBVAPG010000119.1:0-26001 GCF_055413685.1 Bradyrhizobium sp. LeoA1Lang
GATGCGCCGCATGCCAGAAATGCGATCGGCGCCTTCATCGAAGAGGTGTACAATCGTCAACGGCTGCACTCGGCTCTGGCTTACCAGCCGCCAGCCGAGTTCGAAGCAAATTTACCAGGTTGCGGGGGTGGTGCGCAGCAGCCCCGCAACCTGGCCCTAACCCATCAACCCGCCCTGCCGCCTCAAGCGCCGGGCTCCTGTCCCTGATTATCCTGTCTCACTACAGGGGTGCAGTTCAGTCGCCAAGGCCTCGGCAATCCCGGATTGCGCGGAGCCTGTCATCGGGCGCGCATTCGCGCGACCCGTTGGCTCCATCCGGGCTGCGCGCTACCTCGCCGCGCTGGCGCGCTTGACGCCGACGATCGCAGGCAACGCCTCGGGATCGGCTTTCGTGCCGGGCACGGCACCGGTCGCGATCGGATCGGAGAGCGGCGCGCGGGCGGTGGCGTCGGGGAAGCGGAGCTTCATGTCGCGGATGAAGCCGTCGAGCGTGTCGACGCTGGCGGCCATCCTGGCGATCTGGGAAAATTCGGCGCTGTTGGCGGCAGCCGGCCTGGCTGCGATGTCGAACGCCGTCCGGTCGGCCTCGCCCGACATCAGCGGCGCATATTTCTCGCGGAAGCGCGTAAGCCCGATCGCGTCCTCGGCGAGCGCATAGCCGACCACGGCACGGATGATGTCGCCCTTCTCGGCCGCATTCAGCGGCGTGAAGTCGCGCCAGCGGTCACCATAATAGAGCTCGATCTGCTCGGAGGCCTCGCGCCAGTGCCGCTGCGCCCAATAGATGTCGGAGCGCAGCCGGATCGCCTCGCGGCCGGGAATGTTGGAGATGATGTCGAGCGCAAGGTCATGCCGACCAACGTCGCTCTGCGCGCGCGCCTCGAGCAACAGCCGTTGCTGGCGCAATTCGCCTGACAGATCCGAGATGCGGGTCAGGCGCAGCGCCGCGATCGCGCGCTCCGGCTTGCGATTGGCGAGATAGACCATGGCAAGGCGTGCGGCGACCTGCGCGCGCGCTGCGCCCTCCAGCCGCTTGTCGACCTGATACTGCAGAAGCTCGGCAGCTTGATCAAGGAGGTCGACGCCGACGAGGCGATCAGCGAGGCGACGGATCATCTCGTCGCCGCGGCGACCGATCGGCGTGAGCTCGCGATATTCATAGAACATCGTGAGCGCGTCGATCGGCGGGATGCTGTCACCGGCGGGCCCGAGGAAAAGCTGGGAGAACAGCGCTGACGCCGCATCCTGTGCCTGCCGCGATTCCGGCGAATTCGGCTGCAGCCTCGTCGCGGCGCGCGTAGCCGCGAACGCCTCCGCATAGCGGCCGGTGTCGGAATAGATCTTCGCCAGGATCTGCAGCGTGCGCAGCTCGATGCTGTCGCCGCGCCACATCACCGCGAGCAGTTCGAGCTCGCGCAGGATGTCGGCCTGGGTGATCTCACCCCGCTTCTGCTTCAGTGTGACCTCGAGCAATTTGCCTTCGGCCGCGGCCTCCCGGTCGGGCGAGTTCGCGGCGAAGCGGTAAGCGTCGAGCGCGTCCTTCTCATAGCCGAGCGCTTCGGCGAGCCGGCCGCGCAGCACGGCGGCCGCCGGCTTCAATTCCTTCGGCAGGCCGATCACCTCGAGCTCGCTGCGGCGGCGCGCGGCTCCGGCAAAATCCTTCACCTCGAGCGCGGCCTTCATCGATTCCAGCATGACGATACGCTGCAGGTCCGGCGGCAGGGTCGCGACCGAGAACTCCGCGTTCTTGAATTTCTCCCGCGCATCCGCCCATTTGCCCTGGCGCGCAAGGGCGAGCCCCTTCCACAATTGGGAATCGTAGCCGTTGCCGATCACGGGGTTGGCAAGATCCTTGAGCGCGCGCTCGGGCCGGCCCATCATGATGCTGCTGGCGGCATGAACCATCAGCACGGCCGGGTCCTCGGCGCCGCGCTTGCTCTCCGACAGCATCAGATTGGCAACACCGTGTGCCTCCTCGTACAGGGCGCGCGCGACGTAGAACTTGGCAAGGTTGAGCCGCGCCTGCGCGAGCTGCTCGGGCGACGTGGTCGCCTCGGCGCTGGCCGCGATCAGCGCGTCGAGCCGCTTCAGGAAGTTCTCCGACTGGTTGTTCTTCCATTCCTCGGCATCGAACAGCGGCTTCACCGCGGCGGTGGCGCGTTCGGCGGCAACGTCGGCCGATGACAGCGTAAGCCCGCCCGGACGTCCCAGCACCACCTTGTCGGCGCCGAGTTCGGCCTTCACGTCGTCGGAGTTCGGATGCACCACGAGGCCGTGGACGGATTCAAGCAGCGACAGCTCGACGAAATCCTGCCGACGGATGAAGCCGCGCGCCGGCGGCGGCGCGGTGACGACCCACAGCATGTCGCCGGCGTCTGGATCGACCAGCCGGTGCAATTGCCCGGGATTGGCCAAGGGCACGCTGACATTGGCGAGCGCGGGATCGCTGACATTGCGCACCACCATCAATGGCTGCGGCGGCTTCTGCACCCGGTCGGCGAAGGTCACCGTCCAGCCCGTGCCGGAGGAACGCTCGTCGGCCTCGAGCGAAGGCATCTGCGGGCGGTTGAGACGAAAGCGGATCGCCTGTCCCTGGTCCAGCGGCAAGCGGCTGACGTCGGAGATGATGGCGCCGGCCTTGTCGCGGATCGGCGCGACATCGATCGCCTCCGGACAATCGAACACCAGCCACACCGCGTCGGCGCGGCGGAACAGCGCCGACGGCGTCGCCTTCTGGAAGGTGAACGTCACGCGCAAGCCGTCGCTGTCGCGCTGCGCGTCGACCGTAACCGGCTTTTCAGCGGAGGAGACCTGCGGCGTTGCGGCCGCGGCCTGTTTCGGCGCGGCATTCGCAGGCGACGGTGAAGCCTCATTGACGGGGGCTGCTGCAGGCTTCGCGTTCTCGGCAGGCGCCGCTTGCGCCGGAGGGGGAGCAGGCGGCACCTCCTGCGCGACCTTCTCGGACGCCGGCGCGGGCATTTCGGCGGCAGGGGGCTGCGGCTTCGCGGCCGCAGGCGCTGTGGTCTCGGCCGCTGCGGCCGGCGCCGCCTGCGGCGCATTTGCGCCCTGCTCGGGCTTGATGGCGATCTTGGCCTGCTCCGCGAACGTCTCTGAGGTCACCGGCGTGACCGGGGCCGGCTGCTGCAACGGCGTGGTCTCCCTGATCGCTTTGCCCTGTCCGGCCGCCACGGCGACCAGCGGCTTTGCCGGCGCGGGTGGAACGTTGGCGGCGTGCCCATCCGCCGCCGGCTTCTCCGGCTGCTGGAAGGCGACGTCGACGACATAGTTCTTGTCCTCGCGGAAGGAGCGCACGTCGACTTCGCCGATCAGGTTGATGTCGACAGCCGAAGTGTCGGTGTCGGAGCGCTGGTTGATCGAGGCGACGTTGGGCGGCGCCGCCACCTTGGCATCCGCGAGGTCGAAGCTGAGCACGCTGTTGAACAACAGCGTCAGCTTCTGCTCGTTCAGCACCGAGGACACGCTGACGCCGTCGGGGATTTCGAACACGAAGCGCACGAAGGTCGGCTGCACCGAAGCGCGCACGCGCACCGGCGGCTTTTTCTTGGCGGCGTCAGCCGCCCGCTGCGCGCGCAACGCACGCTCGGCGGCACGCGCGCGCTCGGCCAGTTCGCGGATCACGTCCGTGGGCAGAGGCGGCGGCGGCCCGGCCCAATCATCGGGCAGGAAGTCGATGAAGATCCGCTCGGCCGCAGTCATCGTGTTGATCGTCACCCGCCGCGACAGCGACAGGCGGATCGCCGTTCCGTCCGGATCGCGCCGCGCCATGCCGACATAATCAGGCACGGCATCGGCCAATCCCTCCACCGGGATATCGACCGGCCGCTTGAAGCGGACCACGACGATCGAGCCGGCCGTCGACACCTCGGTTTCGACATCCTCGGCAAGCTTGAACACCAGCCGCGCAAAACCGTTCGCCGCCGAGAACGTCGCCACGCCCTTGACCGGATCGTCGGCGCGGGCGGCGGGCGCAAGCGTCAGCGAGATCAGGAGCACGGCAAGCGGCCACAGCCGGCCCAGGCAAAGATACGCCGTCCGCGCCAAAACGCGGCCATGCGACCTTAGTCCAGCGGCAGCCCGTCGCGCCATGCCAGTTACGTCTTTCAGCCCTCAAGCCTCGAAGCAGACGCGAATGCGCCACCCCGCATCCGAATCTTGAATTGGCTCGCTTAAGGAGTTGTTAAATATCTACATTAGGGATGATTGATTTGCTGGATCTGGCGCGAAGAGCCGGCAAAGGTGCTCGGATAGTGCATCTTGGACCGTGTGGGTGACCTGCCTTCAAGGAGATTCCGATGCGTCAAGTGGATCGGGCGATCCTGGTGATCGGTGCAATCCTGGCGGCGCTGCCCGCCCAGGCGCAGACCTATGATCCGCGTTACCCGATCTGCATGCAGGTCTTCAGCATTGACGGCCCTGCAATCGGGTGCGGCTATACATCGATGGCTCAGTGCAAGGCGTCGGCGTCAGGCCGCGCAGCCGAATGCTTCGCCAACCCGTATTTCGCCGGCGGCCCTCGCCGGACGAGGCGCTCAAGATCGTGATGCGCGAGCGCCAAACCGCTTCGTCTCGGGCGCGGCAAGAAAGCGATGGCTAACGCGGCTTAAAGGGCGCATGCTGCTCTTGGGGCAGCGCCGGCGCCGGCGTTTTCGCGAAAGGCACGCGCGCATGACCACCCGCTCCCGACGAGAAGTCGTCACTTTCAAACACCCGTTCCGGATCAGAGGTATCGATCGCCTGTTACCGGCCGGCGACTACGAGGTCATCACCGACGAGGAGACGATCGAGGGACTCTCGTTCGACGCGTTCCGACGCGTCGCCACCATGATCATGGTTCCCGCTGAAGGCTCGCGCGGGCTGGCGATGCAGATGGTGTCGATCGGCTCGGTCGATCTCGCGGACGCGCAACGCATCGATGCGAGCGCGCCCCATGACTGACGAACCGCTTGACCTCGACAGCCATCGCGGCATGGCGGCGCAAAAAGCGACCGATATCCGTCGTGAGCTGGCTGAGATCGAGAGCCATGCGCGGGAGCTGCGCGAGCGGCAGACCGCGCTCGAAAATGACCTCTTGTCGGCTGCCGCCGCGTCGTGGCCGGAAGCAGCTACCAAGGCGCGTTACGTACTCGACCTTTATGCCGCCGGCCTGCCGCCGGAAGATACCAGGCATCGCGATCTCGTCGCTGCGATTCTTGAGGATTTTGCACGGCTCACCGAGCAAGGCGGAGCACGATCGCCGCGCCGCCTCCAGGGAGCAGGTCACGTGACGCTCAGGCAAAGCCGCTTCATCAGCTATGAATATGACAGGATGGTCGTCCTGTTCTCGATGCTCGACGGACAGAAGGAGATTTCTTGTGCAATCTCGATCTCGGCGATGGATGAGCTGGAAGGCGTGGTGCGAGCGAAAGCAACGCAACGCGAAGCGCAATTCTTGCGACTGCGCGAGCGCATCGAGGCCTGCGCCGACGGCAAATACCAGGCGACCGAGTTCGAAGGAACGCCGCCCGGGATCGTCCTGCGCAGCATCGATTTCCGAAAGCCGCGATAGAACCGCACGCTGGCGACCGGTGGGAAAGTGATGCTGTCCCGTTGGCGACCGCTCTGTTCCAGACGATCGTGATCGCTTAGCGTTCAAACGAACGTACGCTGGCCCCGAGCCGGCGCATCAACATCGCTCCCGTAGGAGAGCGCGAAAGATCCTGCGAGCATCGACCTAGCCATCGGATGGCTCACGCCTTATGTTGTTGATATCACTGATCGTGAAAAAGGCTTCAGTGACTGAGAGACCATGCCGCGCTCCCGCCAGAAACAGGAGGGAGCCCCATGAGTTCCACAATCTATCCATTGCATTTTGAACGGAGTTTCGAGCGCCGCTGGGCCTCCAGAATGGTTCGCGACGGGCCAAGGCGCTCGCCGTCACAAGGCACCAATACCTGTATCTGCGGACACCTCATTACTGCCCCCATCCGTTCGACCTATTTGTCCACCGGGGTTGTCAACGAATGGCGGTGTTCCGCTTGCGGCAACCACTGGGAGACGATTGCTGATCCCGGCGCGGGCTCAACGAAGCCAAATCAATGAGCCATTGCGCGGCCTTTGCCCGGCAAAGGCTGCGCGGCGGCGAATTGAAGCTGCTCGCTCAAGTCGGCTCTGACACACCAGCGAAACAGAGCAGCGAACGCACCGCACGGTTGGTCTCGCAAGCAAGGAGGCTCCTATGAAGGGCAACATATTCAACAGCAAAGGTATTCACGTCGGCGTTATAGTCGGTCGAGAAATTTTCGACCGCAACGGTACGAAGCTCTATGACCTCAAAGGGATCAACATCTACAGGCTCTCCGGAGAGTTGGTTGGTCATCTAAGTGATGCGAGCGGTTCGGATAAGCGGCTTGATAAAGCGACCGACCGCTTGTTCAGGTAGCTACCCAGGCGAGAGCGCGCCCAGGCGCTGACGTTTGATCGGCATCGCTCAATTGTATGGAAATCTACAGCATCAACGGCACTGCCACAGGTGTGGCTATGCACCGATGGCCCGGTGCAAAGCGCCGGTGTCAGCCGCCAGCCCAATGCTTCGCCAGCCCGTATTTCGCGGGCGCAAACAGGAAAACGCCAGTCAGGCCAGAGGCGGTAGGCAAGTTCCCTGTTGTGTTTGAGGCAAACGGGCGAAGCCACAGATTGAACAACGTGCTAGGTTCCCCTCGCCGGGGGTTGATGTAAATCAATCGCATTCGTGTGCCATTTGCTTTGCATTCGGATGGTCATGGAGACGGAATAAAGTCGGGCGGCCATAGAGGAGAACTGCAAATGAGTGATCTTGTCGTGATCGCATTCCCTACCGAGGCGAAGGCGGAAGAAGTTCGTCAGAAATTGCTGGCCATGCAGAAGGAGTACCTGATCGAACTCGGCGATGCCGTGATTGCGGTGAAGGATGCCGATGGTCGGGTAAAGCTGAACCAGCTCATCAACACCACAGCGGCCGGCGCTGTCGGCGGCGCTTTCTGGGGCACCCTGATCGGTCTGATCTTCCTGATGCCGCTGGCAGGAGCAGCGCTTGGCGCCGCCGGCGGCACGCTCGGCGGATATCTGACCGATGTCGGTATCGACGACAAATGGATGAAGGAGACGGCGGCTGCCATTCAACCGGGAACCGCAGCCCTTTTTGTGCTGGCGCGCAGGGTGACCGGGGACAAAGTGCTTGAAGGTCTCAAGGGCGAAGGCGGGACCGTGCTGAAGACGTCTCTCGACCACACCAAGGAAGACGCGTTGCGGGCGGCACTGGCCGGCGCGCAAGCCGCTGTTCCTACCCCACCTGCACCGGCGGCTTAATAGTACTGCTGCAAGCGATGCGCCGAAGCCGTCAGTTCAGCTTCGGCGTGAGCATCTTGCCCTCGATCTTGGGCAGGTCGGCGGCGGGCTGCAGCTTGTCGGGACTGGCGCGGCGGGCGAGCTCGACGGTGAGCCGCTCGGCCGCTTCAGGCTGCATCAGGCCGAGGATATCAGCCATCTTGCGCGGCGCGATCTGGGAAGCGATCTCGTAGAGCACGCCCATTTCCAGCCGGTCGAACACCTTCGCGGCGTCCTTCGGCTTCATGCCCTCATACATCGTGATGATGCCCTTGAAGCGCGCGGCGTCGGCTTCGGCCTTCTGCGCCGCGACGGCGCTGCTCCTGGCGTCGCTGGCCTTGGCCTCCTCCACCTTCGTCTCGATGCGCTTCTCGGCGGCCTTCAACAGGCTTTCGCGGATCTCGATCTCGCGCGCGCGGGCATCCAGTTCCTGCCGGCGCGCCTGCAGCCGTTCCAGGATCGCGCGCTCGGAGGCCGAGATCTGCGGGGGCAAGTTCGGATTGATCACGACGCCATCCGGCTGCGACGGCGGATCAGCGGCGGCGGGCGGCTCTTCCTTCTTTTTCTCCTCGGGGCCGTGCACGGAGCCGGTGATGTCGTTCGGATCTCCCTTGTTCTTTCCTCCCGGGAAATTCAGCATCTCCTGCGCCCATGACGGCTTGGTCGACTGCGGATTGTAGTCGAACACATAGCCGCCATCGAGCACGAGGCCCGCGACCTTCAGCACCACGAGGCCGAAGATCGCGACCAGCACGACCGGGATGACGCGGATGTCGCGAAACGCGCTCATGCGGCCAGACCGCCTGCCTTTCTGCGTTCGGTGAAGGCTTCAGCCGCCGCCGCCACCGCCTTGGCCGGCGACATCTTCGGCGCCGCCGGCGCGGGTGCAGCGGCTGCGGCGGGCGCAGCCTCCGTCACCGGCCGTCCCGCCTGCACGATCCTCGACAGCCGCCGGATCATGGCGTCGGCCTCGGAGAGCTGGCCCTTCAGATGCGCCGACATCTGCGTCGCCGCGGTGAGCTGGCTGCCGAGATTCTCGTTGACGTCGCGCACGGTGTGCTTCAGCCCGCCGATCGCGCGCTCGGCGATCTCGGTTGCGGTGATCAGTTCGGCGATCGTGGCCTTCAGCGAGTGCTCGTCGGCCTTCAGCCGCTGCAGGCGCTTGTTGAGCAGCATGCAGTAGCCGATCGTCAGCATCAACAGCACCGCGACCAGGCTTTCAATCGCAATTCCGAGGGAATGATTCAAACTATGCCTCCATCATCTTGGTCTGCTCGTCGGCCTTCTCGAACATCGCAAAGGTGGTATTTGGCTTGCGCAAATTCTTGCTGACGCGGATCGCGACGCGGTCGCCGACGCGACCCATGCGGCCCTCGGTCAGGGTGACGTGGCCGCAGCGCACCGACACCAGCGAGTCCGCGCGGATGTCGAGCGGCAGCGTGTCGCCGACCTTCAGCTTCATCAACTGCTTGAGCGGAATGTCGGCTTCATAGAGCACGGCCTCGACGGAGATTTCGGCCTGCGCCACTTCGGTCGCGAAGTGTCCTTCCCAGATCGGATCGCGGCCGAACTTTTCGCCCATGAACATCTGCAACAGCACGTTGCGGATCGGTTCGATGGTCGCATAGGGCAGCAGCAATTCGATATTGCCGCCGCGGTCCTCCATGTCGATGCGCAGGCGCACCAGGATCGCGGCGTTGGCGGGACGGCTGATCGCCGCAAAGCGCGGATTGGTCTCGAGGCGGTCGATGCTGAATTTCACGGGCGACAGCGGCCGGAACGCCTGTTCGGCATCGGCCAGCACGACCTCGATCAGGCGCTTCACCAGGTTGGTCTCGATCGTGGTGTAGGGGCGCCCCTCGATGCGCAGCGAGGTCTGGCCCCTTCGGCCGCCGAGCAGCACGTCGATCATCGAATAGATCAGGCTGGAATCGACGGTGGCGAGCCCGAAATTCTCCCATTCCTCCGCCTTGAACACGCTGAGCACCGCCGGCAGCGGAATCGAGTTCATGTAGTCGCCGAAGCGCACCGAAGTGATGCGGTCGAGCGAGACTTCGACGTTGTCGGAGGTGAAATTGCGCAAGGATGTCGTCATCAACCGCACCAGGCGGTCGAACACGATTTCCAGCATCGGCAGGCGTTCATACGACACCATCGCGGAGTCGATGATGGCGCGGATACCGGAATTGTCGTCGAGATTGACGTCGCCGACGGTGAAGCCGAGCAAATTGTCGATCTCTTCCTGCGAGAGGACCCGCTCGCCGCCGTTCTTGGTGCCGAAGTCGCGGCTGCCGTCCTCGACCATGGCCGCCCATTGCAGCGACATGCTCTCCGACAGTTCATTCTTCGCAGCTTCTTCCGCTGCGGCTGCCGGATCCTCGGAATCGAGCGACGCCTCCCACTGGGCGGCGATCGCATCCTGGTCCATCTGGTCGTTGCCGGCCATCGCTACTGAACCACGATTTCCTTGAACAGCACCGCGTTCACCTGGTTGGGCGACAGCGCCGCGTTGACGCGCTTGGTGAGTTCTTCCTTGAGGCGGAACAGGCCGGCCGAGCCGTTGAGGTCGCTGGCGCGCAGTTCGCGCAAATAGGTCTGGAACAGGTCGGTGACGCGCGGCAGCGACGGCTTGATCGCCTCGACCTGCTTCTCCTCCTTCACCTCCAGCACCAGCTTGACCTTCAGATACTGGATCCGCTCGCCGGGCCCGCCGACGAGATTGACGAGCATGTCGGGCACTTCGACGAAGGCCGGCGGCTTCGGCGGCGGTGCTTCGGCATGCACCTCCTCGCCATGGCCGCGCATGAAGAAGAACCAGCCGGCGCCACCGCCAAGGATGGCGAGGAAGCCGACGGCGGCAATGATCAGCTTGAGCTTACCCTTCTTCGAAGCAGCGGCCTCGCCCTCGGCGCCGCCCTCCGCCTTGTCCTCGTCCGCCATCGCCCGCCCGCCCCAAAAACGGAAACGAACGCGATTGCCCCAGCCAGGCCCTTTGAGACGCAATACCGATGCCGCCAGCGCACACGCGCTCTGTTACAGCGCAACGCTAGGGTAAGAATGGTTAACGGTTTCTTTCATTCGCCGCGCAACTAGGAAAAAACTGCCGGGCAAACATGGTCAACAAGACCTTTCTGCCGCCCTCTCCGCCCCCGGGCTGAACACCTAACCCACTCAAAAATCATCACTTTCCGAGTTGGCACGGCTTTCGCTGAAGACAGTGCGAGCCGGCGGGTTTGGGAGAGCCCAAAGGTTCACGAGGTCCGAGGGCCTGAGGTTTGGGAGAACCTCTTTCCGCAGGACCGTCTACGCAAGGGGAGAACCGCCGATGCAGAATACGCTTCTGGTCGGACTATCGCGACAGGTTGTGCTGGAGCGGCAGATGGATGTCGTCGCCAACAACATCGCGAACATCACGACGAACGGCTACAAGGCCGACCGCTCACTGTTCCAGGAATTCCTGAGGTCCGGCGCGCATGAGGACAATTTTGCCCCCTCCGACCGCCGCGTGTCCTTTGTCAACGACCGCGCCACTTTCCACGACTTCTCGCAAGGACCGTCGCAGGAGACCAAGAACCCGCTCGACGTCGCGATCGACGGCTCGGGCTTCCTCGTGGTGCAGACGCCCGAAGGCGAGCGCTACACCCGCGACGGCAATCTGACCGTCAACAACCAGGGCCAGCTCGTCACCCAGTCCGGCTATCCCGTGCTCGGCAATGCCGGCCCGATCGTGTTCCAGCAGACCGACAAGGACATCAGCATCGCCGCCGACGGCTACGTCACCGTGCTCGAAGGCACCGGCCGCATCGACTCCATCCGCGGCAAGCTGCGCGTGGTCAATTTCGCCCAGCCGCAGCAGCTCGTGAAGGAAGGCAACAACCTCTATTCGGCCGGCGAAGGCAATCCGGCCGCGCTCGATACCACCTCGCGGCTGCGCCAGGGCTTCGTCGAGAAGTCCAACGTCAATTCCGTCACCGAGATGAGCCGCATGATCGAGATTACGCGGACCTACACCCAGATCTCGTCACTGCTGCAGCAGCAGAGCGATCTGCACAAATCGGCGATCGACAAGCTCGCCGACGTTCCGGCCTGAGGAGATTAATCGATGCGCGCTCTCTACACTGCAGCGACCGGCATGGCGGCACAGGAACTCAACGTTCAGGTGATCTCCAACAACATCGCGAACCTGCGCACCACCGGCTACAAGAAGCAGCGCGCCGCGTTCCAGGACCTGATCTACGACCATGTGCGCCGCGTCGGCTCGCAAGCCTCCGACCAGGGCACCATCCTGCCCGTCGGCATCGATCTCGGCGGCGGCGTCAAGACCGTCGGCACGCCGCGCCTGATGAGCCAGGGCACGCTCTCGCCGACCGGCAACGATCTCGACATCGCGATCCGCGGCGAAGGCTTCTTCAAGATCCAGATGCCCGACGGCACCTACACCTACACCCGAGACGGCTCGTTCATGATGGACCAGCAGGGGCGCGTTGTTAACGCGCAGGGCAACCCGGTGCAGCCGACCATCACGATCCCTCAGAACTCCTCGCAGATCACGATCAATGCGCAGGGCCAGCTAACCGTGATGCTACCGGGCTCGACCACGCCGACCCTGGTCGGCCAGATCGGGCTGACGCGCTTCATCAACAAGGCCGGCCTGCAGCCGATCGGCGACAACCTGTTCGTCGACACGCCGGCCTCCGGCACGCCGCAGGACGGCATCGCCAACACCGACGGCTTCGGCGACATGCAGCAGTCCAACCTCGAACAGGCCAATGTCGAGGTGGTCTCGGAAATCTCCGATCTGATCGCGGCCCAGCGCGCCTATGAGATGAACGCCAAGGTGATCAGCGCCGCCGACCAGATGCTGCAATCCACCTCGAACCTGTTCCGCTGAGGGAGAGTGACCATGTTCGCCCGCCCGCTTCTCCTCGCCGCGCTGCTCCTTGCCGCGTCGGTCTCCAATGCGACCGCGCAGAGCCGCAGCGACGTCATCGCGCCGCCGACGCTGCGCGCCAACGTCACGGTTACAAGCGACATCGTCCGCATCGGCGATCTCGTCGACAATGCCGGCAGCTTCGGCGCCACACCGATCTATCGCGCGCCCGATCTCGGCACGACAGGCACGCTGCCGGTCGCGCAGGTGCTCGCCACGCTGCGCACCCATCAGGTGATCGGCGTCGACACCCGCGACCTCAAGGAAATTTCGGTGACCCGCGCCGCGCGCGCGATCGATCGGCAGGAGATCGAGCAGGCGGTCGCCCGCACGATGGAGCGCCGCAACGGCCTCGGCGAAGCCGCCAATCTCACCATCAACTTCGATCGCGACATCGGCGACGTCAGGCTGGAAGCCACCAATTCCGGCAATCTGCAGCCGGTCGCCCTCCGCTACGATCCGCGCAACAGCCGCTTCGATATCACCTTCGAGATCGCGAACGAGACCGGCGCCGCGCCGACCAGGCTGCGCTTCACCGGCACCGCGATCGAAACCGTCGAAGCCGCCGTGCTGGCGCGCAGTGTCGAGCGCGGCGAGACGCTGAAGCATTCGGACGTGCTGGTCGAGCGCCGCCCGAAGGCCGAGGTCGGCAACGACCTCGCCCTCCGCGACAATGCCGTCGGCATGCAGGCTCGCCGCCAGCTCCGCGCCGGACAGGCGCTGAAGACCGCCGATCTCGCCAGGCCGGATCTGGTGACCCGCGACCAGAACGTGACGCTGATCTATCAGGCCGCCGGGCTCTATCTCACGATCCGCGGCAAGGCGCTCGACGGCGGCACCGAAGGCGATGTCGTCAGCGTGATGAACCTGCAGTCCAAGCGCACCGTCTCCGGCACCGTCACCGGCCGCGGCCAGGTCACGATCACCCCGCCGCGCGCAGCAACTGTCCTTGAACCCAGCGCCTCGCTCGCCCCCGCCGAGCAGGCGAGCCCCGTCGCCGTCGCCAACGTCAGTTCAGTCGCCCCGAAAGCCGAGTAACCGTGATGTCCGCTTATCGTATCAACCGCCTCGTCCTCACCGGCGCCCTGCTCACGCTCGGCATCCTCGCCAGCGGCTGCTCCTCGATCGACCGCCTCTCCCAGATCGGCGAACAGCCGAAGCTGACCGCAATCGAAAATCCGACCACGCAGCCCGGCTACAAGCCGGTGCAGATGCCGATGCCGAAGCCGGAAGTGGCCTCCTACAGCCCGAACTCGCTGTGGCGCAACGGCTCCAGAGCCTTCTTCAAGGACCAGCGCGCCGCGCGCGTCGGCGACCTGCTGACGGTGACCGTCAATTTCACCGACAAAGCCAACATCGCCAACGAGACCCAGCGCAGCCGCACCGCCAAGGAAGATTCTGGTATCACCGACTTCCTCGGCTCCCAAACGGTTACGCAGCCGCTAAAGGTCCTGCCGGGCAAAATCCTCACCACGGACTCGACCTCGTCCAGCGACGGCAAGGGTTCGGTGAACCGGCAGGAAGCGTTGCAGACCAACGTCGCCGCGGTCGTCACGCAGGTGCTGCCGAACGGCAACCTCGTGGTCGAAGGCAAGCAGGAGATCCGCGTCAATTTCGAGATCCGCGAACTGATCGTCGCGGGCGTCGTGCGGCCCGAGGATATCCAGAGCGACAACACCATCGATTCAAGCAAGATCGCCCAGGCCCGCATCGCCTATGGCGGCCGCGGCCAGATCACCGACGTCCAGCAGCCCCGCTACGGACAGCAGGTGATGGACGTGCTGCTGCCGTTCTGACCTTCTTCAAACGAGCTCCCACACTTTATTGCGAACCTAGGCGCAGTGAAGTGTTCCAACGCGGCCCTCGCTAGCTCCCCTGGCGGGGGCCGCGGCTTTTTGGCGACCACGTGCCCGGTGTAAAGTCGCGTGATGCGGAGCGAGAACGAGGTTCGGATCAGCCTGACGCGACGCGCTTGCCTCGGCGCTGCGCTCGCCATCCTGTGCGCGCCGCCTGCGTCGGCGGCCGATCCGAGCATCGCGCTCGCGCCGGCAGCCATGGCGCGCATTGGTTCGATCGACGAGCGCTTTCAATCCTACAATGTCGAGATGGTCGAGGTGACCGGCGGGCACTTCTGGCGTCCTTACGCCGATCGGCGCCAACCTTCTTCAAAAGCGGATGGCATCCCGGCCGGCAGGGATCCCGCGATGTACGCCTACCGCAAGCCGATCGATCTCGCCAATCCGCGACTGCGCAAGCTCGCCGCGGCGCTGGGGCCGGCCTATCTGCGCGTGAGCGGCACCTGGGCCAACACCACCTATTTCGATGACACCGATGAGAACGCGCGGTCGCCACCTCCCGGCTTCAACGGCGTGCTGACACGCCGTCAATGGAAAGGCGTTGTCGACTTCGCGCGCGCGGTGGACGCAAGGCTCGTCACCTCCTTTGCGACAGGCCTGGGCACGCGCGATGCCAGCGGCGTCTGGACGCCGGCGCAGGCACAGAAGCTGATCGCGGCGACGCAGGCACTCGGCGGCAACATCGCAGCGGCCGAGTTCATGAACGAGCCCGACCTCGCCGCCATCGGCGGCCTGCCGTCCGATTATGATGCCGCGAGCTTCGGCCGCGACATCGCCGTGCTCGCGCCGTTCCTCAAGCATGCCTCATCGGAAACAATCCTGCTTGGGCCGGGCACCGTGAGCACAGGCGGATCGGGCGATGCGCTCGGCAGTGAGAAGCTGTTGGCAGCAGCAGGCCCCGTGTTCGACGCGATCTCCTTCCATTATTACGGCGCCCTCTCGCCACGTTGCAGCAAGAGGGTGCCATCGGCTGCGGTGCGCGACAGCAACGCGTTGTCACAAGACTGGTTGTCCGGCATCGATCGTGCAGCGTCGTTCTACGCAAACTTGCGCGATCGGTTCGCACCCGGTCGGCCGCTGTGGATCACGGAAACGGCCGATGCCGCCTGTGGTGGCAATCCTTGGAGTTCGACCTTCCTCGACAGCTTTCGCTATCTCGACACGCTTGGGCGCATGGCCAAACGCCAGGTGCAAGTCGTCATGCACAACACTCTTGCTGCCAGCGACTACGGCCTGCTGGAAGAGAAAGACTTCACGCCGCGTCCGAACTATTGGGCCGCACTGCTTTGGCGAAAACTGATGGGCACGGTCGTGCTCGACGTCGGATCGGCGGCGGTGCCGGGACTATATCTCTATGCGCATTGCCTGCGGGACACATCAGGCGGCGTGGCGCTGCTTGCCATCAACACCGATCGGATGGCGCGGCGGTCGCTCGCGTTCTCCGGAACGGCGCGACGCTACGCCCTGACCGCAGCCAATCTCACCGACACGCGCGTGCGCATGAATGGCCGCGAGTTGAAGCTTGCTGCGAATGATGAATTGCCTGCGCTCGAAGGCGAGCCGGTCGCGGCGTCACACACTGACTTGGCCCCGACCAGCATCACATTTTTCTCGATCGCGGATGCGGCCAATCCCGCCTGCCGGTAGCGCCTGGAACGCCGGGCACCTCTGCATCGGAAGCATAACCCGGGAAACTACGTACAGCATATCGGACGAAGGCTGGTCCAGATCACGTTTCGACGAGATGTGATCACGCAAGTCCCGCCCGCTGGCACGAAGCCTGCATAAACCAATCCAACCGGGTATTCCCCAATCAACCGAAGGTCAAAATGCTTGTCACGCTTGTCGCTATTCTCTGCAACGGTCCACTTTGTCTTGAAAAAGTCGTCACCAACAGCGAGCAATCCGGCATCACCATGGCAGCCTGCAGTGTAAACGCGCAAATCGGCATCGCCGACTGGCTCTCCAAGGGGCCGTATCACGAGTGGAGGCTGAAGAGCTACAAATGCGTCATGGGCAAATATACGCCCAAGAACGAAGCATGAGAGCGCGAAGCATGAGAGCGTGACGCGTGAGTCATGCGGCTCCTCCGATGAGGATCAGGTTGGCGATCCGATACACGTATGGGTCAGGCATGATGGCGATTTTACGCGCAGCCTTTCACGCCCCATTAACCCTCGCGCCCTCACTCGCTGGAAGTTGGTGACATCGCGCTCTAGGTAGTGCGCAACGCAAATTTTCTCGTTATGGGTGTGTTCGATGATCAGGGATGGCGAATATGCCGTTTGGTTTCGGACGCCGCACGGCGAAGGCACCGGGATCATCTATCTTGCAAATGGCAGGATCTCGGGCGGCGACTGCATGTTCACCTATAGCGGCACTTACGAGCTCGACGAAGACCGGTTCACCGCGACGCTGACGACCAAGCGCTACGCCGAAGGCCCGACCACCGTGTTCGGTGTCGACGAGGTCGAGGCAAAGCTGACCGGGGTCTTCAAGGGCCAGACCGCGGTGTGCTCCGGCACCGCAGAGCAAGCGCCGGGCGTGCGTTTCGAGGCCAACCTGTTTCCCCGTCCGGAGCCGCCGTCAGAGCGCGGCATCAAGCGCGCTGCCGGCGTGACCAGGCTGCCGCAAAGCCAGGCCGACCGCCACCGCCCCGCCAAGCCGTTTGCGGTCGGCTAGTGCGATCGCAGGGTTAGCCGCCCCCATTCTCCGCCGCTTCAACGCACGAAGGCGGGAGGCGTAACCGACAATCCCGATCGCAGGCGAACGGCGGATTACGCTTGCGCCGTCGCTCGTTGAAGCTGCGGAAAACGGGACGCTAATCCGCCCCACCGCTTGCGGCCCTAGCCTGCCCTGCCATTCATTTCGTGATGGCTGAGATGGCGCTGGTGGCGCGCATGCCGTTCAATGAACGCGTGTCGCGCCGGCGGCCAATCGTTGCGCCAGTTGCCGTCGGTATAGGGATTGCCCGGCCCGATATTCTGGCAATTGGCATCGGGATAAAACTGCGCGCAGTAGCCGGGATCTTCGATCACCGCCTGAGCCGATGCCGGGCTTGCGAAAGCCGCCGCGATGACGCCAGCGGCGCCGATCAGTGCGTATTTCATCTTGGTCTCCTGGATGCGGAATCACATTTATTCGAAGTGGTGGGCCGCAGCGCCGGCGCCAATCATGGATCGCGCCGCCTTTCCCAACCGTGATAGTTCGCGATTGCAGCCGGTCACCGCAGTGACACCGAATGACGCGGTTCATTCACGCGCGCGGGAAAACTTCGCCGGGCAGAACTTGCCCACTCAGCGCCGAATGTCCTGAGGGTCGCGCCTATCCCGTTGAAATAACTCGCGTGCATGATGGCACACGGATTGCGTCCTGCGACCTCATCACGAATTGGGGCGCGACGTGCAGATATCGACGACGATCTCCTCCTATAGCTTTGTTACCGCAAGCACGAAGAACACTGCCGCAAAGGACGTCTCGAGCGCCGACGATCAAGCTTCCACCCAACCCGCGCGGGAAGCGTCCCTCGGCAACGGTATCGAGGAGGAGTTCCTCAAATACGCCCACATGAACCCGATCGACCGGATGCGCGCGAACATCCTGAAGAGCATGAACCTGACCGAGCAGGACCTGCAAAACATGACGCCGCAACAGCGCCAGGCCGTGGAGCAGAAGATCAAGGACCTCATCGAGCAGCAATTCCATGAGAACGCGGACAAGAAGGGCCAGCTCGTCGACGTGTCGGCGTAGCACCGCCACCGTTTCCGCCGTCATTCCGGGGCGCGCGTCAGCGCGAGCCCGGAATCCATTCGTCCACTTGCGCAAGCGGTGAAATGGATTCCGGGCTCATCGCTTCGCGATGCCCCGGAATGACAGCCCCCCGTCATTGCGAGCCAACGGGTCGCGCGAACGCGCGCCCGATGACAGGCTCCGCGAAGCAATCCACGTCTCCACAAGCGGCGCTATGGATTGCTTCGCGCTGCTCGCAATGACGATGTGGATGCTTTCGGTGCGACATAACAACCCGACGGGCAAATCAGCCGCCCCCCTGTCCATCCCTCGCGCAGAAAATATTCCGCTTTCGCCGTCGGGCAAATCAGTGATTTAACTCCGCGCGTCTCACGGCGGATGAGGGGCGGCTCGCGATCGTCACGAACGTTGCGGTGAGATGCGGTGGACGCGGGTGTCACGACTGACGAGCGTGGCACGCGTGGACGGCGAAGTCGTGTGGTCCTGGCGCCCCGACGCTGGCGCTAAGCTTCTTAACGAAGTGACGGTGGCAAGAAAGCCCGGTCACCGGGGAGAGCACGAAATAAGCCGTAACACCATCGCGCAGGGAAAGCCGGAATGCTTCGGTTGAACCTGTGGTCCTACCCCCGTGCTTTTTGTTGCACGGGACCCATGGGTGCAACCGGCACCCGGCTTTCCCTGCGCCCTCTGCTCAATGAGAGGGTGGAAAGTGAAGCAAAGCTCGGGCGTGATACGCCGCGAGAATGCGGACTCACATGCCCTGTGCTGTTTGAAAATTGAATCATGACTCGCGGCGATGCTGTAGGGTGGGCAAAGCGAAGCGTGCCCACCATCGCGAGCACGGCGCTAGATGGTGGGCACGGCGCAAGTGCGCCTTTGCCCAACCTACGGCTCCGGCTCCGCCGCAACCGCTCGCTCGCGCCACAACAACTCCCTGTGGTCATGGGTCCTTGCTTTCGCAGGGACGACAGCGGTGCGAGACGCGCGAACCTATCTACCGCATCACGCGAACGTGGCCTTCACCTTGCCCAGACCCGCGAGCTCCATCACGACGCTGTCGCCGGCGTTGAGCCATATCGTCCTCACCAGGCTGCCTGTCAGCACCACCTGTCCGGCGTGCAGGCCCTTGCCTTCGGCGGCGAGATGGTTGGCGAGCCAGGCGAGTGCGTTATGGGGATGACCAAGCACGTCGGCGCCGGTGCCGCTCGCCACCTCCTCGCCATTGATAAGCGCGCGGCCCTTGACGTCGTGCAGATCGGGTGCGGTGATGCGTGGCACTGCCGTGCCCAGCACGCAACCGGCGGCGAAAAAGTCGTCCGCGATCAGCGTCGGCGCGCCCATCGCCTCCCATTTCGCATAGCGGTCGTCGACGATCTCGATCGCGGGATGATACTCCGCAACCGCCTCCGCGACCCATTCGGCGGTGAACGGCGCCTCACCCGGCGCCAGATCGCGCGCCAGCTTCACCGCGATCTCGCATTCGACGCCGACGCGGACATAGTCGGCCATCTTGAGCTCGGCACCGCTCTCATACACGCCCTTCTCGAACACGCCGCCGCCGCAAGGATGGGCGATGCCGAGATATTCCTGCATCACCGCACTGGTGCAGCCGATCTTGTAGCCGACGAGCGCGCCGACCTTCGGCAGCAAGAGGTCATGCACCGCGCGCTGGACCTGATAGCCCTCCTCCTCATCGGCCGGCACCAGATCCACCGGCAGCGCCGCCAGCGGCGCGCGGTTACGGCGAGCGGTGGCGATGGCCTTTGCGGCCGCTGCGGTCCTGTCCATGGCCACCTCCCGGATTGCGTTGTCGAGATGGCAATTCAGCACCACGGCGCGCGCTTGACAAGCGCGTCACATACGCGCTCACGCCTTGACAAGGCCGAGCCTGATCAGGCTTTCGGCGGTCGAAAGGATCGTCTCGTCATCGCGGCGCGGCGTCCAATCGAGCTTTTCGCGGGCCTTCGCGCTGGTGGAGCGGCGGACCTTGCCGAGCATCGGCACGGCATAGCGCAGCACGGGAACGCTCGTTGCGGCCAGCCGCACCACCCAGTCCGGCGCCTGGAAGCGCGGCACCCGCCGGGCGGCGGAACCGAGCTCGCGCCGCAGGAGATTTGCGATATCGAGCATCGACATCGGATCTCCGGCAACCGCGATGAAGCGTTCGCCGCGCGCCGCCGGCGAGGTCATCGCGCGCAGATGCAGGTCCGCCACGTCGCGCACGTCGACCACGGCGAAATAGATCCGCGGCACCGCCGGCATCGCGCCGTTGAGCAGCATCTTGATGATGTCGATCGAGCCGGAGAAATCCGGCCCCAGGACCGGCCCGAACACGCCGACGGGATTGATGACGGAAAGCTCCAGTCCGCCGCCCTCCTTCGCAATGAAATCCCAGGCCGCGCGCTCGGCGAGCGTCTTCGACTTGACGTAGGCGAACACGTCATCGCCATCGAGGTTGGTCCAGCTCGTCTCGTCGAACGGCTGCGCCTGCGGCGGGTGGCCGTAGCCGATCGCCCCCATCGACGACGTGACGACGACACGCTTGACGCCGGCATCGCGCGCGGCGCGCAGCACCCGCAGAGTCCCGTCGCGCGCGGGAATGATCATCTCGTTCTCGTCCCTGGGCACGCTGCTGCTGAGCGGAGACGCGACATGCAGCACGTAATCGCAACCCCCCACCGCCTCGCGCCAGCCGGCATCCTGCGTGAGATCGGCAGTGAAGAACGATACGCTCTCGGGCGATGGCGCATTGCCCTGGTGCAGCATCGCGAGCACATCCTTGCTGCGCTCCGGCCGGCGCACCGTGGTGCGCACCTGATGGCCCTCGACCAGCAACTGCAGGATGGTGTGCACCCCGATGAAGCCCGATCCGCCCGTAACCAAAACGGTGCTCATCCGACAAAGCCTTTCCCAAATCTTCGGCCCTCGGCGCGGAAATTCGCTTCGCCGGCCTGCAACAACCGCATCTGGGCCACTATCTGCGAGAGGACAAGTAGGATGAAATTCGAGACCGGTATGGAGAACAATACCATGTCGCCCTGCGATTCCGCCGAATGCGCAGATTGCGCACCCGACCCGGCACTGCTCGGCGATTTCAAGCACGCCATTCACGCACTCGGCGGCAAATGGAAACTCGAAATCCTTTTTGCGCTGATGAACGGCGCAATCCGCTTCGGCGCCCTGCGCCGCTCGCTCGGCGGCGTCACCCAGCACATGCTGACCGCGCAACTGCGCGAGCTCGAACGCGACGGCCTGGTCCTTCGTACCGTGCTTGCCGAAAAGCCGCTGCGGGTGGAATACGAATTGACCGACGCCGCTTACGGCCTGTTGCCGGCGTTCCGCGAACTGCTCGCCTGGTCGAAGACCTATGGCGCACGCGGCCATGCGACCGCGCGCGAAGCGACACTCGGCGCCGAACTCGCCTGAATGTCGCTTCGCAGCTTTACGTTATCCCGTCATTCCCAGCGCCCGCCGGATCGCGATCTCGACCGGCGAATAGGCGCCGTCGGAACGCTCGAGCCGATAGGGCTCCCTCAATGGCAGCGCGGGCTGTGCCATGAAGCGAGGCGCCCTGCCCTGGTGCCGTTGAGCGGCGTGAACCAGGAAGGGATGGCAGAGATAGACCGTGCCGGCCGCGCCGGTCGCCAGCGCAATCGGGCAATCGGCGCCCATCTCGTCCAGCGCCATGCGGGCACGGCCGGCCTCGCCCGCAGGTGCGAGATAGCGCGCCATCGGCTGGTGCGAGCCGACCCTGATGCGCGTCGGCGCGTCCTGTTCGCCGACGTCGGAGAACAGGAACAGCATCAGCAATGCGCGCCCGCGCGAGGTGACATTGACGCGCCAGGCCGAGAAATCCTGCCGCTCATTCGGATCGCAATCCTCGCCGGGGAAGCTGAGGTCGACGTGCCAGCCGGCGTCGCCGGGATCGTCCGGATGCGGAAAGCGTACCGGAAAGGTGCCGATATCCTGTCGCGGCCACCAGCGGCCTGTGCCGACGATCTGGTCGAGCGCCGCATGCAGGACGGGCGTGTTGATCGCCTGCTGGAACGGTGGCTGGCCATAGAAGCCCAGTCGCACCACCGGGCGTGTCCATGTTGCGGGCGCGTGCTCGCGGCACGGCAAGCCGCGCCACAGGATGGCGCACGCCTCCTCCGCGAGCTCGCGCGGAAAAGCGTCGTCGATCCTTACAAAGCCGTGTTCGATGAATTGGGCAATTTGCGCGCCGCTGAGCGAACGCGCGCGTTCGTGGTCGGTCATCATGATGATCTCTCAAGCTGTCGCCAGACGTTATTGCGCTGCGTCATGCAGCGGCGGTCCGGCTCAATCGGTCCAATGGAGTGCCGCAGGCAGCGGCGGCTGGGATCAGCGACCCAGCAAGAAGACCGAAGCGAAGTTGAGAATGGATTTCATCATGGCGGCGCCAAACTACCTCCGCCGGATGGCGGTTTCAATGGCACCGCCGCGAGGCTACCCCTATTCGTCGCGATAAACTTTTTCGCGCTTCTCGTGGCGTTCCTGGGCCTCGACCGAGAGCGTTGCGATCGGACGCGCCTCGAGCCGCTTGAGGGAGATCGGCTCGCCGGTCTCCTCGCAATAGCCGTAGGTGTTGTCCTCGATGCGCTGCAGTGCGGCATCGATCTTGGAGATCAGCTTGCGCTGGCGGTCGCGGGCGCGCAGCTCGATCGCACGGTCGGTCTCGGAGGAAGCACGGTCGGCAAGGTCGGGGTGGTTGACGTTCTCTTCCTGCAAGGTCTGCAGCGTGAGCTTCGATTCGCGGAGGATCTCATCCTTCCAGGCCAGCAGCTTGGCGCGGAAATAGTCGCGCTGACGCTCGTTCATGAAAGGCTCTTTTTCAGAAGGCCGGTAGTTCTTCAGCTTTTCCAAAGGCAGTCCATGTCCCTGTCAGGCGGACGAAAATGGGTCATCCGCGCGGCGCCTTATATAGCTACCTCATGTGACAGACAATATCGGCGCAACCGCTTCGAACCGCCATTTCCGCCCCCTTGCACAGGCAAGTTGGCCCCGTTCCGCCAGGACCGGTCAGTGGGCTCATCCGGCGCCAACAGCCCCGAGAATGAAGGGTCCGGATCAGTCCTTTTTGCCCGGCCGACGGGAATTAAATCCGCGCTGACCAGACCGGGCGAATCGCGGCCGAGGCAAACGACCTTAGGCCTGCCCGGCCTTGGCGAGCTCGACTTCGACGCGAAGCTCGATTTCGGACAGGACCGCATCAAGGCCGGGATCGCCGGAAGAAGATTTCAGGCTGGCGGCGGCATCGCGCAGCCGCGCGACGGTTGTCGCTTCCAGATTGCCGGCCAACAGGCCGATCTTGAGCTCGTCGAGCACATCGAGCGCGCCGCGGCCCCGCGCGACCGAGCGCTTACGGCGTTCCGTGGGGTCCTCGACACCTTGCAGCGCAAGCAGCGCATCGATATTCGCGGCGGCTTTCGGCGCGGCGCCGGAACGGACCTCGCCCGCTTCCGTCGAGGGTTCCGGCAGCGCGAAGCTGCTCGAGTTGTTCCGCCGCGTGCTGCTCGCGGGCGTTCCAAGCGTGGTGCCGTTCGGTCCTGAGATGCGCATCGTCGATGATCCCGCGGGCGTGCTGGGCGGAACCTTCGCCCCCTTATGGTTAATGCTCCGTAAACGACCCGGCAAAATCTGCCGCCGGCCGGCAGTTTCGACTCCGCCGGCAAACGGAGCGCGAACAGCGATCACGAAATTTCACTAAAGATATCAGTTATTTGATGCATCACCCCGGCATGGCACAGGGCTCGCATAGTGAAGGAGCGGATCGCCCGCTATGGGAGTGGCGTGCCGGTCCGATGGAAGACCTCGAGGGGAGCACAGGGATGCCCGGCATCCGTTCGGCACATTTTTTCGCAGCCGCCTGCGCCGCGTGGCTCGTGCTCGCGCTGACCGCTTTGCCGGCCGGCGCGACGTCGCGGATCAAGGACCTCGCCAATATCGAAGGCGTGCGGCAGAACCAGTTGATCGGCTATGGCCTCGTGGTCGGCCTCAACGGCACCGGCGATACGCTCAACAACATCCCCTTCACCAAGCAATCGCTGCAGGCGATGCTGGAACGGATGGGCGTCAACATCCGCGGCGCCACCATCCGCACCGGCAACGTCGCCGCCGTGATGGTCACCGGCAATCTGCCGGCCTTCGGCACGCAGGGCACGCGGATGGATGTCACGGTGTCCGCGCTCGGCGACGCCAAGGATTTGCGTGGCGGCACCCTGCTCGTCACCCCCCTGCTCGGCGCCGACGGCAATGTCTACGCGGTCGCGCAGGGCACGCTTGCGATCTCCGGGTTCCAGGCCGAAGGCGAAGCCGCCAAGATCGTGCGCGGCGTGCCGACCGTCGGCCGCATTGCCAACGGCGCGATCATCGAGCGCGAGATCGAGTTCACGCTCAACCGCCTGCCTAACGTCCGGCTCGCGCTGCGCAACGCCGACTTCACCACCGCAAAGCGCATTGCGGCGGCGGTGAACGATTTCCTCGGGGTCAAGACCGCCGAGCCGATCGATCCCTCGACCGTGCAGCTCAACATCCCGCCGGAGTTCAAGGGCAACGTCGTCGCCTTCCTGACCGAGATCGAGCAACTGCAGGTCGACCCGGATCTTGCCGCCAAGATCGTGATCGACGAGCGCTCCGGCATCATCGTGATGGGCCGCGACGTTCGCGTCGCCACCGTGGCGGTCGCGCAAGGCAATCTCACGGTGTCGATCTCCGAGAGCCCGCAAGTGAGCCAGCCCAACCCGCTGTCGCGGGGACGAACGGTGGTGACGCCGCGCTCGAATGTGCAGGTTACCGAAGACGGCAAGAAATTCGCCGTGGTGAAAGACGGCGTCTCGCTGCAGCAACTCGTCGACGGACTGAACGGGCTCGGGATCGGCCCGCGCGACCTGATCAGCATCCTGCAGGCGATCAAGGCCGCCGGTGCGATCCAGGCCGACATCGAGGTGATGTGATGCAGAGCGGATTCGTCGACGCCATCACCAGTCCCTATCGGGCGCCGCGCGGCAACGGCCGCAACGATCCGCAACTCGCGGACGCGCTGACGAAGGTCTCGCCGGAAATGCAGGCGAAGGCCCGCGCGAAGGCGCAGGATTTCGAGGCACTGTTCCTCAATTCGATGTTTTCGCAGATGACCAGCGGCATCAAGGGCGAAGGCCCGTTTGGCGATACGCCCGGCACCGGCGTGTGGCGCTCGATGCTGACGGAAGAATATTCGAAATCGTTCGCGAAATCCGGCGGCGTCGGCATTTCCAACGACGTGTTCCGCACGCTGATCCTGCAGCAGGCAGGCGGCGCCAGCCAAGCTTGAGGAGATCAGGACAAGATGAACCAGCGTCTTCAATCGCGGCCGGCGCCGGCGCAAGCCGTGAAGTCTGCAAGCTCGACACCTGCCGAAATTCGCAAGCTCGCGGAAGACCTGATGGACGTGATGAGCGCCCTGCTCGGCATCACCGAGCGCGAGACAGAGCTGGTACGCGCCGGCAAGGTACGCGAAGCGATGCAACTGGAAGCGCAGAAATCGGAATTGTCGCGTCGCTACATGGTCGCGGTCGAGAACGTGAAGGCTGCGCAAAAGCAGCTGGCACAGGCGGCGCCCGATCTCCTGAACACGCTGCGCCGCCATCACGACACCTTCCGCGCGATGCTGCAGGTCAACCTCACCGTTCTCGCCACCGCGCATGCGGTGTCGGAGGGCATCGTGCGCGGCGTCAATAGCGAGATCCAGCGCCGCAACGTGCCGAATACCTACACTGCGGCCGGCCGGCGCGCTGCGCCTGGACCGCGCCACATCACGCCGCTCGCGGTCAGCCGGTCGCTCTAATTCGTTAAAATTGTCGCGCGAGCGTAAGCGCGGCATTCAGCGCATTCCCTAACAACCTGTTGAGAGGTGTGGCCTATAGTTGCGGTTCATGGAGGGTTGGGATTTGACTCGAAGCATTAGCTAGTGCGCACGCACTAGTACCCGGAATCAGAGCTGAGTGATACGGCGCCCTGTGAAGCGGCGTTGACGGACCTTTTTCTTGGTCCAGACGAAGGGCTCGGCTTTGTCGTTGTACGCGTTGACGTAGGCATCGATGTGTT
>NZ_JBVAPG010000011.1:0-95446 GCF_055413685.1 Bradyrhizobium sp. LeoA1Lang
CCGCCTCGCGCATCCCATCTTGGCCAGCGATCATCCGATCGCATCAAACAGGCCGGACATATGGATGCAAGCGATCCGATCACCTCAAAAGCTCTTGTGCCACGGGGGCCGTCCACATATGGGTCCCGGGTCAAGCCCGGGACGACAGCCGTTCTTGCGGTCGACTACGCGACCGCGTCAAAACACCAGGCCAGAATGCCCTTCTGCGCATGCAGGCGGTTCTCCGCCTCGTCGAACACCACCGATTGCGGACCGTCGATCACCTCGTCGGTGACTTCCTCGCCGCGATGCGCCGGCAGGCAATGCATGAACAGTGCATCGGGCTTCGCCAGCGACATCAGCTTGGCATTGACCTGATAGGGCCGCAGCAGATTGTGGCGGTGCTCGCCATCCTTGTCGCCCATCGACACCCAGGTGTCGGTGACGACGCAGTCGGCGCCGCGCACGGCTGCTTCGGGGTCGTTGCCGAGCACGATCGGCGCCTGGGTGGCCTTGATCCAGTCGCGCATCGCCTTGTTCGGCGCGAGCTGCGGCGGCGTCGCGATGTTGAGGGCGAACTTGAAACGCTCGGCGGCATGCGCCCATGACGCCAGCACGTTGTTGTCGTCACCGGTCCAGGCCACGATCTTGCCCTCGATCGAACCGCGACGCTCCTCGAACGTCATCAGGTCGGCCATCACCTGGCAGGGATGCGAGCGCCGGGTCAGCCCGTTGATCACGGGGACGGTGGCGTGCGCGGCAAGTTCCAAGAGCGCATCGTGGTTGAGGATGCGGATCATGATCGCATCGACATAGCGCGACAGCACCCGCGCGGTATCGGCGATGGTCTCGCCACGGCCAAGCTGCATCTCGGCACCGGTGAGCATGATCGATTCACCGCCAAGCTGGCGCATGCCGACATCGAACGACACCCGCGTGCGGGTCGAGGGGCGCTCGAAGATCATCGCCAGCGTCTTGCCTTCGAGCGGCTTCGTAGCCCTCTCATGCGCCTTCAGTCTCGCCTTCATGGCGGCGCCGGCGGCGAGCATGGCGCGCAGCTCGTTGAGCGACATTTCGTTGATGTCGAGGAAGTGACGGGGTGCCTTGCTCATCATCCCGCTGCCTTCTTCGACGGTCCACTTGAGAGCGCGGTGCAGGCGCGCTCGAGGCAACCGATGGCGTGCTCGATCTCGGCCTCGCCGACGATCAGCGGCGCGAGGAAGCGCACCACATTATCGCCGGCGCCGACCGTGAGCAGCTTCTGCTCGCGCAGGGCGTTGACGAGGTCGCCCGAGGGCACCACCGCCTTGACGCCGATCAGAAGCCCCTCGCCGCGCACGTCCGCGAGAATGTACGGATAGCGGTCGACCACGGAGGCGAGCTTCTGCTTGAGCAGGAGCGACATCTTCTGCACGTGATCGAAGAAGCCGGGCTGCAGCATCACATCGAGCACGGCGCTGGCGGCCGCGACCGCGAGCGGGTTGCCGCCGAAGGTCGAGCCGTGCGAGCCCGGCGTCATGCCGGACGCGGCTTCCGCGGTCGCAAGGAAGGCGCCGATCGGAAAGCCGCCGCCGAGCGCCTTGGCCAGCGACATCACATCGGGAGTGACCCCGATGCGCTTGTAGGCGAAGAGATCGCCGGTGCGGCCCATGCCGGTCTGCACCTCATCGAAGGCGAGCAGGAGACCGTGCTCGTCGCAAAGCTGGCGCAGCGCCTTGAAGAAGGCCGGCGGCGCAGAGCGCACGCCGCCTTCGCCCTGCACCGGCTCGATCAGGATGCCTGCCGTCTGCGGACCAATCGCGCGTTTCACCGCTTCGATGTCGCCATGCGGCACCTGGTCGAAACCGTCCATCGGCGGGCCGAAGCCCTCGAGATATTTGGCGGCGCCGGTCGCGGCCAGCGTCGCGAGCGTGCGGCCATGGAAGGCGCCTTCGAAGGTGACGATGCGATAGCGCTCCGGATGCCCCTTCGAGAAGTGATAGTGACGCACGACCTTGATCACGCCTTCCATCGCTTCCGCGCCGGAATTGCAGAAGAACACGAAGTCCGCAAAACTCTGCTCGCACAGCCGCGCGGCAAGCTTCTCGCCGTCCGGGCTCTTGAACAGGTTCGACATGTGCCAGAGCTTCGTCGCCTGCTCCTGCAGCGCCTTCACCAGATGCGGATGGGCATGGCCGAGCGCGTTCACCGCGACGCCGGAGGTGAAGTCGAGATAACGCTCGCCTTTGGTCGAGATCAGCCAACAGCCTTCGCCGCGTTCGAAGCCGAGATCGGCCCTGGCAAAAACGGGAAGCAGATGCGACGTGGCGCTGTCGGTCATGGCGATCACTGAAGGGTTTTAGACAAGCCTTTCAGATGAGCCCTGGCGGCGTGCAGCGATGCAGACACGCGGCTGGAGCTCATCCAGCGAAAACAAAACGTGCCGCCTTTGCAGGGCGGCACGTAAAGGCATTCTATGCGCGCGGCGGGCGCTGTCAATCGCCACGAAGCCGCCAGGCTGCGCTGCAAAGTACCGGGTAATCCGCGGGTTTCCAGTGTAGTGGAAAAGCCCGATTGCAATCCCTAAATGTCGGAACATGTGGACGCATAGGCGCGGACTCTTGCGCCAGAGTCACGCCATATTGTAGCGTCTGGCCTGTCGGGTACGACATCTCGTGCGGCAGTTTTGATCCCTAGAGTCCTTTGTGTGCGGCGTACACGTTCGGGTGCGGTTTTCGTGCCCGGCGAGCCTTAAGGGATTCTGCCCGCAGGGATTTTTGAGATTAGGCATCGCAGCGCTGTCCCAGGATCGGCCGGCGCAACGCGAAGGGAAAGATGCGATGACGGTATTGACCTGGTCCGACGAACGCGTCGAGCAATTGAAGAAGCTCTGGGAAGCCGGGCTCTCGGCCAGCCAGATCGCAGCGGAACTCGGCAACGTGACGCGCAATGCAGTGATCGGCAAGGTGCACCGGCTCGGCCTCTCGGGCCGCGCCAAGAGTCCTGCTGCAGCCGCGCCGCGGCAGCGCAAGGCGCGTCCCGCACAGCCGATGATGCGCGTAGCGCGGCCGGTCTCCCGCGGCAACACCGCACTCGCCCACGCCTTCGAGGTGGAGGTGGAAGCGGACCCTATCGCCTACGACAATGTGGTGCCGATGAGCCAGCGGCTGTCGCTGCTCGAATTGAACGAGGCCACCTGCCACTGGCCGGTCGGCGATCCCTCGAGCCCGGAATTCTTCTTCTGCGGCGGCAAGGCGCTTCCCGGCCTGCCCTATTGCGCGCACCACTCCCGCGTCGCCTACCAGCCGGCAGCGGACCGCCGCCGTCCGACGGTCAAGCCGTCACACGGCAAGTAAGCCGACGACAGATCGTAGCCCGGGTGAAGCGCAGCGTAACCCGGCAATGCTGTATCGGCAGGTCCAAATTTCCCCGGGTTACGCTTCGCTGCACCCGGGCTACGGATTGAGGTCGCCGAGTTACGACTGCTCGGCCTTCGCGAAGCGATCATCCAGCGCGTAGCCCGCGCCGCGGACGGTGCGGATCGGGTCCTGCTCGCGGCCGGGATTGAGCAATTTGCGCAGGCGGCCGATGTGGACGTCGACGGTGCGCTCGTCGATATAGATGTCGCGCCCCCAGACGCTGTCGAGCAACTGCTCGCGGCTGAACACGCGGCCGGGATGCTCCAGGAAGAACTCCAGCAGGCGATATTCGGTCGGGCCGAGATCGATCGGACGGCCCGAGCGCGCGACGCGACGCTTCTCGCGGTCGAGCTCGATGTCGCCATAGGTGAGCACGGTGGCGAGCCGCTCCGGACTTGCCCGACGCAACAGGCCCTTCACCCGCGCCAGCAGTTCAGGCACCGAGAACGGCTTGACGATGTAGTCGTCGGCGCCGGTCGCCAGTCCCCTCACGCGCTCGCTTTCCTCGCCGCGCGCGGTCAGCATGATGATCGGGAGCTGCTTGGTCTCCGGCCGCGCCCGTAGACGGCGGCACAGCTCGATGCCGGAGAGTCCCGGCAGCATCCAGTCGAGCACGACAAGGTCGGGAATGCGTTCCTTGAGCCTTGTGTCCGCATCATCTCCACGGGCGACCGTTTCGACATCATAGCCTTCTGCATCGAGATTGTAGCGCAACAGCGTCGTCAGCGCTTCTTCGTCTTCGACCACCAGAATGCGTGCGCTCATCGGCTTGGCTTCTCCTATAGCGGGATGACTCTCTGCCTGAATCGTCATCCCACTCTTCCTTTGATGTTTTGAGCAGGATCTTCTTCGGAAAACCGGCTTCGACTTTCCTGGATGTGCTCTAGTTGCCCGGAACGGTCGTGGCGAACGTCGTCATATCCCCCTTCGGCCGCTTGTCGGTCATCTGCTGACCCTCGATCATGTAGAACACCGTCTCCGCGATGTTGGTGGCGTGGTCGCCGATCCGCTCGATGTTCTTGGCGCAGAACATCAGGTGGATGCAGAACGAGATGTTGCGCGGATCTTCCATCATGTAGGTGAGGAGCTCCCGGAACAGCGAGGTGCAGATCGCGTCCACCTCCTCGTCGCTCTTCCAGACGTTCATCGCGGCCGGCAGATCGTGCGCGGCATAAGCGTCGAGCACGGACTTGACCTGCGACAGCACGAGGTCGGTCATGTGCTCCAAGCCGCGGATCAGCTTCAGCGGCTGGAAGTCGTTCTCCAGCGCGGCGACGCGCTTGCCCATGTTCTTGGCGAGGTCGCCGATCCGCTCGAGGTCGGTCGCCACCCGCATCGCGCCGACGATCTCGCGCAGGTCGACGGCCATCGGCTGGCGGCGGGCGATCGTCAGCACGGCGCGCTCTTCGATCACGCGCTGCAGGCTGTCGATCTCGATGTCGGAAGCGACGACACGCTTGCCGAGCGCAATGTCGCGGCGGATCAGCGCATCGACGGATTCGGTGATCATCCGTTCGACCAGCCCGCCCATCTCCGCGACCAGACGGGTCAGTTCCTGAAGATCGCTGTCGAACGCCTTGGCGGTATGTTCAGAAGCCATGATGTCCCTCCTCAACCGAACCGGCCGGTGATGTAGTCCTGGGTGCGACGATCGCTCGGCGAGGTGAAGATCTTGCTGGTGTCGTCGAACTCGATCAGTTCGCCCAGATACATGAACGCGGTCTTGTCGGAGACGCGCGCCGCCTGCTGCATGTTATGCGTGACGATCGCGATCGTGTAGTCCTCCGACAGCTCCTGGATCAGTTCCTCGACCTTGGCGGTCGAAATCGGATCGAGCGCCGAGCAGGGCTCGTCGAACAGGATCACTTCGGGCCGCACCGCAACCGTGCGAGCGATGCACAGACGCTGCTGCTGGCCGCCGGAGAGGCTCAGGCCGGAGGCATTGAGCTTGTCCTTGACCTCGTTCCACAGCGCGCCGCCGCGCAGCGCTTTCTCGACTCGGCCGTCCATTTCGGATTTCGAGATCTTCTCGTAAAGGCGGATGCCGAAGGCGATATTCTCATAGATCGTCATCGGGAACGGCGTCGGCTTCTGGAACACCATTCCGATCCGCGCCCGCAGCAGGTTGAGGTCGAGCTTGGGGTCGAGGATGTTGGTCTGGTCCAGCATCAGTTGGCCGGTGGCGCGCTGGCCGGGATAGAGGTCGTACATCCGGTTGAAGATCCGCAGCAGCGTTGACTTGCCGCAACCGGAAGGACCGATGAAGGCGGTGACGCGGTTGGTGCCGAGCGCCAGGTTGATGTTCTTCAGCGCGTGGTGCTCGCCGTAATAGAAGTTGAGGCTGCGTGCCGTCACCTTCGGCGGCGCTTCCGGCAGCGATTTCTGGGGAATGGCCGCGCTCGGGCTGGTCGTCGATACGGTCATATCGGTCATTTTGCGCTCCTTTCGGCGCCGAGGATGCGCGCGCCGATGTTGAGCGCGAGCACGGTCAAGGTGATGAGCAGGGCCCCGCTCCAGGCGAGCTCTTTCCAATAGGCGTAGGGGCTCTGCACGAAGTTGTTGATCGTCACCGGCAGGTTCGCCATCGTCTTGGTCAGGTTCAGGCTGAAGAACTGATTGGACAGCGCGGTGAACAATAGCGGCGCGGTCTCGCCGGCGACGCGGGCGGTCGCCAGCAGCACGCCCGTGATCAGGCCGGAGCGCGCCGCGCGGTAGGCGATCCGCTTGATCACCAGCGAGCGCGGAAGGCCAAGCGCGGAGGCCGCCTCCCGCAGCGGGTTGGGGACGAGCAGCAGCATGTCCTCGGTGGTGCGCAGCACGACGGGGATGACGATCACCGCCAGCGCCAGACAGCCGGCCAGCGCGGAGAAGCCGCCCATCGGCACGACGACCGCGCCATAGATGAACAGGCCGATGATGATCGACGGCGCGCTCAAGAGGATGTCGTTGATGAAGCGGATCACCGAAGTGAGCCGGTCATGCTTGCCGTATTCGGCCAGATAGGTGCCGGCAAACAGGCCGAGCGGCGCGCCGATGCCGACACCGATCACGGTCATGATCACCGAGCCGACGATCGCGTTCAGGAGACCGCCATCGGTGGAGCCGGGCGGCGGCGTGTTCTTGGTGAAGACATCGAGGCTGAGGCCGGCGAGGCCGTTGTAGAACAGCGTGAACAGGATCAGCGCCAGCCAAGTCACCCCAAACGCGGCAGCGGCGATGCAAAGCCCGCGGATGATGATGTCGTTGCGACGGCGGGACCTGTAAATCGGATTCATGGCTCAGTTCCCCGCCTTCTTTTCCAGACGCATCAGCATCAGTCGCGCACAGGCGAGAACAATGAACGTCAGCACGAACAGCAACAGGCCGAGCAGGATCAGGCCCGATTGGTGCAATCCGTCACTCTCGGCGAATTCGCTGGCGATCGCCGCCGAGATCGTCGTGCCCGGCGCGAAGATCGAGGAGGAGATGCGGAACGAGTTGCCGATGATGAAGGTCACGGCCATGGTCTCGCCGAGTGCGCGGCCGAGGGCCAGCATGATGCCGCCGATCACGCCGACGCGGGTATAGGGGATCACGACGTTGCGGACGACTTCCCAGGTGGTGCAGCCGACCCCGTAGGCCGCCTCCTTCAGGACCGGCGGCACTGTCTTGAACACGTCGACCGAGATCGCCGTGATGAAGGGCAGCACCATGATCGCCAGGATCAGCGCGGCGTTGAACAGGCTGAGATAGGACGGCGGGCCGCCGAACACCGCGCCCAGCAGCGGCACGCCGTCGAACAGGCGGATCATGAACGGCTGGAAGGTGTTGGCGAGGAACGGGCCGAGCACGAAGAAGCCCCACATGCCGTAGATGATCGAGGGGATGCCGGCCAGGAGCTCAATCGCGATGCCGATCGGGCGGCGCAGCCATTGCGGGCAAAGCTCGGTGAGGAAGATCGCAATGCCGATGCCGACGGGAATGGCGATCAGCATCGCGATGATAGAGGTGATGAGCGTGCCATAGATCGGCCCGAGCGCACCGAGCACCGGCGGATCGGCCGACGGCGCCCAGCGTTGCGTCGACAGGAAGGCGAAGCCGTATTCCTTCATCGCCGGCCAGGCGCCGGCAATCAGCGAAAGAATGATGCCGCCAAGGATCAGGAGCACCGAAATCGCGCAGGCCCGGGTGATCCAGTAGAAGGTGAGGTCACCGAGTTTGAAGGCGCTGAGGGCCTTGGCACGATCGTAAGGTCCGGAGGCTGCCATTACGTCGCTTTGAACGGCCATGTCTGCCACGCCAATCCCCTGTGTTGACTGATACAATAGAAGGGTCGCTTCTTGTCGAGCGATCTTGCCGACGAGTTTATCCGGCGCCGCTTCTGGGTCCGAGGACCAGACCCGGAACCCCTTGGGATTCCGGGATCACTTGCTAGACTCGCGCCCCGGAAGATGACGGGGCGCGAGGCTCTCGATGCGAGGCTCAGCTCTTGATGTCCGAGGCCCAGGTCTTTTCGATCAGCTTGACGACCGCTTCCGGCATCGGAATGTAGTCGAGCTCCTCGGCGGCCTTGCCGCCCTTCTCGAACGACCACTTGAAGAACTTGATGGCTTCGCCCGAAGCCGCCTTATCCGTCGGCTCCTTGTGCATCAGGATGAAGGTCGCCGCGGTGATCGGCCAGGACGCATCGCCCGGCTGGTCGGTCAGGATCACGTAGTAGCCCGGAGCCTTGGCCCAGTCCGCGTTGGAAGCAGCAGCCTGGAACGCAGCAATGGTCGGCTGCACGGTCTTGCCCGCCTTGTTGACCATCGCGGCATAGGTCAGCTTGTTCTGCTTGGCGTAGGCGTATTCGACGTAGCCGATGGCGTTCTTGGTCTGGCTGATGTTGCCGGCAACACCCTCGTTGCCCTTGGCGCCAACGCCAACCGGCCACTCGACCGCAGTGCCCGAGCCGACCTTGGACTTCCAGTCGGCGTTCGACTTGGAGAGGAAGTCGGTGAAGTTGAAGGTGGTGCCCGAACCGTCGGAACGGCGCACGACAGTGATGGCGTCAGAGGGCAGCTTCAGCTTCGGATTGAGCTTGGCAATCGCCGCATCGTCCCACTTGGTGATCTTGCCGAGATAGATGTTGCCGATCACTTCGCCCGACAGCACGAGCTCGCCCGGCTTGATGCCTTCGAGGTTCACGACCGGCACGATCGCGCCCATCACCATCGGCCACTGGACGAGTCCGTCCTTCTCGAGCTGCTCGGCCTTCAGCGGCGCATCGGTGGCACCGAAGGTCACGGTCTTGGCCTGGATCTGCTTGATGCCGGCGCCCGAGCCGATCGACTGATAATTCAGCCCGTTGCCCGTTTCCTTCTTATAGGCGTCCGCCCATTTGGAATAGATCGGGAACGGAAATGTCGCGCCCGCGCCAGTGATATCGGCCGCGAAGGCCGACGTCGAAACGGCCACCAAGCCGGCAGCGACGATTGTCCTAAAGAAATTCATGGGGTGGTCTCCAATCCTGTGAGCGAAGCGCCGGATGCGCCCGATCGCGCTCACGCCGGTCCGTTTAGGAGCGGTCGATGCTCGTTTTACGAAGGTTGGGTGACAGTTGGATGACACATTCAAGCAATTGAAATTGCTTGATTTTATGTCGCTGCGGCGGTCTTCACCTGGGGAAAACAGGCGGTAAAAGTAGCGCCGTTTTTCGGCACGCTTTCGATCAAGAGACGGCCGCGATGACGGTTAAGAATATGTTTCACCAAGGATAATCCGAGCCCGGTTCCGCCCTGGAGGCGGCTGTCGCCGACGTCGACCCGGTAGAAGCGCTCGGTCAGCCGCGGCAGGTGTTCCGGGGCGATGCCGGGACCGAAATCCCGCACCAGGACCCGGATCTCCGGGGCGCCCTCGCCGGAGGCGGCCTCCTTGAGCGAGACGATCACCCTGCCGCCGGAGGCGCCGTATTTCAGGGCGTTCTCGATCAGGTTTTCGAACAGCCGCAACAGCTCCTCGCGGTCGCCCGCGATCATGACCGGCATCTCGGGAAGCTGGATCTCGATCACGACCTGCCGCTCGCGCGCCAGCGGCTCCAGGCCGTCGGCGACCTGGCGGATGATCGGGATCAGGTCGACGCAGGTGTCGGGGCGGACATGGGCCGAGAGCTCGACCCGCGACAGCGACAACAGATCGTCGATCAGCCGCGCCATCCGGGTGGCCTGGGTGTGCATGATGCCGAGGAAGCGCTCCCGCGCCCGCGGATCGTCCCTGGCCGGTCCCTGCAGGGTGTCGATGAAGCCCGACAGCGCCGCGAGCGGCGTCCGCAATTCGTGGCTGGCATTGGCGACGAAGTCGGCGCGCATTTCCTCGACCCGGCGCAGCGGCGTCAGGTCGTGGAAGGTCATCAGCATGCACTTGTCGGTGCCGCCGAACAGGGTCGGCACCGGCACCGGCGTGATCACCAATTCCATCCAGCGATCGACCGGGACATGATCGAGATAGGTGGCGCGCCGCGGCTCGGTGGTGGCGATCGCCTCGCGCAGCGCGGTGATGATCTCCGGCGACCGCAACGCGAATTGGGCCAGCTCGTTCTTGCGCAGCGCCGGCGCCAACTGGGCCGCTGCGGCATTGAGATGGATGACGCGCCCGGCGCGGTCGAGCAGCACCGCCGGGTCCGGCATGCCGGCGACGACGGCGGCAACCGCCCCGTTCTCGACCGGGTTGACGCTGCGGGTATCCTCGCGGGAGGCCGCCACGTCGTGCAGGCGCCAGGGCACCAGCGCCGCGGCGGCGATGCAGAGGAACACCGCAAAAGCGCGGATCAGCGAGAGCTCATCGAGCGCGACCAGCACGCTGAGCGCCAGCCCCGCCGCAAGCAGGACAATAGCCGAGTGCCGCAGCCGGTCGGGCCACGGCGAGAAGAAGGAGGAAGAGGATTCGTGAAGGGCCATTGAGCCGGCTTCTTCCTGTTCAGGCGGCGGCGTCAGGCGCTGGTGTCTCCGCGCTCGCGGACATAAACGGCCTCATGCCGCGGTTTGGCGTCGGAGCCAGCTCCCAAATGGCGCAGGCGCTTGATTCGCGCTCCGAGGATAAGCTCCCGAAACGTCAGCAAGATTACAGATATGACAAAAGGTGAAATATAGTAGAGCATCCGGAACAAAAGCATCCCGCCGAGCAGGTCCTCGCGGTCCATCTGCCAGAGGCCGACCAGCATGGCGGCGTCGAACACGCCGAGGCCGCCGGGCGAGTGGCTGGCAAAGCCCAGTAGTGTCGCCGAGACGAAGATGACGGCCACCACGACAAAGCCGAGATTGGGCTCGTCCGGCACCAGCACGTACATCGCCAAGGCGCAGAACCCGAGGTCGATGATGCCGATGCAGATCTGCAAGAGTGTCAGCGGCCCGCCCGGCAGCGTCACCGTCCAGGGCCCGCGCCCGACCGCCCGCGGCTGGGTCCAGACCCAGACCACATAGGCCACCAGCGCGACGATGATCGTGAATGCCGCGACCCGATTGAGCCAGGGCGGAAGCTGATCGATCGAAGCGGCGGCCTCCGGATGATAGGCAATCCCGATGCCGAGCACGGCGGCATTGCCGAGCCAGAAGGTCAGCCCGGCCAGGAAGCAGATCTTGGCGACGTCGATCGCGTTCAGCCCCCAGGCCGAATAGATGCGGTAGCGCACCGCCCCGCCGGTGAAGACGCTGGCGCCGACATTGTGCCCGATCGAATAGGAGGTGAAGGCGGCGAGCGCATTGATGCGGTAGGGAATGTGGCTGTGGCCGATCGCACGCACCGCGAACAGGTCGTAGAAGGTCAGCGTGAAATAGCCGGCCGCCACGAACAGCGCCGCGAGGGCGATCTGGCGCGGCTCGGTGCTTTTGATGGCCTCGAGCACCTCGTTGGTGTCGATGCCGCGCAGCATGTGATAGAGCACGTAGCACGCGATCGCGATGACCGTGATACTGATCGCAACGCCCAATTTGTGCAGGACCTGCTTCTGGCGCAGAAACGCGATCGCCCTGCGGATTGCTTCCAGCATCTAGACCTCGAATTGCGATCCCGCGACGACGGCTACCGGGCGAACCCCGCCGACGCTCCGCTGTTCCCTCCCGCCTGTCGTAGCGCGTTTCGGGTCGAAGTGGAATTCGTCTGGCGACGATAAAACGCGCATCTTCAACACATTAGGGGGAGTTCATGACAGCAGGTGCACAGTTTTGCTGCATTCTCGCCGATCCGACAAGGAGTTGACACGCAGGCGCGGGCCGTGGCCAGCCCACCACCGATGCGACCGAACGTCCCGGCAGCAGCCATCGGGAGCACGAAACCCGCCTGACAGCCGCAACTCGCCACCTCATCTGGCCGGCTGGCTGCGCGACACCACCCAGTCACGCAGCCACGATCCCACCAGGCATCCGGCGAGATAGAGCGCGAACATGATCAGGAACAGGTCGAGCCAATAGCCGAAGCGGCCGGGAACGATGTGGCCGAGCGCAAGGGCGATCAGGATCGCCGCAAGCAGCGCCAGCCATCGCGCCAGCTTTCGTGACACCCCTTCCCCGCGCTGCACCACCGATATCCAGCCCATCGCAAGGCCGATCAACAGCGCCGCAAGCAGCCAACCCAAGAAGAACGTCGCCAGATAGGCCATCACTTCACCACGAAATCGATGCGGCGGTTCTGCGCCTTGCCTTCTTCGCTGTCGTTGCCGGCAAGCGGCTGCGTGGCGCCATAGCCGACCGCCTGGAAGCGCGTCGCCGGCAGGCCCGCTTTGACCAGATAGTCCATCACCGCCTCGGCGCGCCGTTCGGAGAGCGCCTGGTTGGCGCTCTCGTCGCCGTCGCTGTCGGTGTGGCCGGCGATCTCGATCGTGGCATTCGGGCAGCGCAGCGCGGTCTCGGTCAGGCGATCGAGCAGGCCGACGGAATCCGCGGAGATATCGGCCTTGCCCGATTCAAAGCGGATCCTCGCCTTCGACAGCAGCTCGGTGAAGAGCTGCTGGCACACGGTCGCATCCACCGGGGAGGCCGCCGGCTTCACCGAAATATCGGCCTTGTACTGCCAACCTTGCGGAAAATCCCGGCCGAGGCCAGCGCGAATCTGGTTGGCGGCGGCATCATAGAAGGCGTCGCCCGACAGCTTGACTTCGCGATCGGTCACCACGAGCGTGCCGGTCGACAGCCGCGACAAGGCGCCGAGCGCGGGCACCACGGCGTTGGCAAAGCCGGAAGGAGCGCCCACGCTGGCCTTGAGGTTGTCGACGACCTTCTCCGAGAAGAACTTGCGTCCGGCGGCCGCGACGAGCCCGGCGTGAGCGTTGTTGTCGGGCACATTGCCGGTGAGCGTCAGCGTCACCGCGACCGGATCCTTGTAGGCCTGGAAGATGTAGGGCGGCGCCTTGATGTCATTGGCTGCGACCGAGTAGCCCTCGGGCAGATTCCGCAACGCCGCCGCGATCGCCTCGCGCCCGCCGAGCTCGCGCGCCATGCCGGACAGGTTGACCTTGGTATCGGTCAGCGTGATCTTGCCATCCTTCAACTTGCCGATCTGGTCGAGCAGCAGCAGCGCCGCGCTGTCGAAGCGCGGCGGCGCGCCGCGGGCGAGCGACATCTGGTCGGCGACTTCGACACCGCCAAGCGTATTGCGGGCCGCTTCGAGCAGCTTGCCCTTGCTCGACGGTAACGGCGCACTGCCGGTGAGCGTCACCCGGACGACATCGCGCTCGGCCGACCAGACAAATGGCTTTGCTTCGGGAACGAGCCGCGTCCCGTCATTGACGAGGCGCACGCCGGGCACCGCCTCGACGGAGGCCACCGCGCTCTGACGGCCCTCCTCCGAGAACGCCTCGGCGGCAAACGTCACGTCCCGCCCGGCGACCGCGATCCTGCGCTTGTCAAGGATGGTGTCCTTGAGCGCGGCGTTTGATCGCGCGGCGAGATCAGCCTCCACGGTTGCGGTCGTGGTCCAGGCCGCGATACCCCAACAGATGACCAGCGGAATCACGCCCGGCCACCACTTGCGACTCCACTTGAAAAGTTCGTGCATTCGGGGTCCTGGCTCCGGAACCAGAGAGAAAACAAACCCTTGGCTGACTGTCAAACCCGAAATACCGCGTCTGGCAAAGAGCCGCGTATAACCGGGCCGGCTAACCGTTTGTTCAGCGGTGGTTCGCTAATTTCGCTCCGTAATGCAACCGGCCGGCCGATTTCCCGGATGAAAAAACAGCTCAGAAAAACCGTTATCCGCGCCGGACTCGAAGCGCTGTATTTCTCGGGAGCCCATTTCCTGCTGCGACCAATCTTCGCAGGCGTCGGGGCGGTCTTCATGCTGCACCATGTCCGGCCACGCCGCAACGATGAGTTCCAGCCGAACCATCATCTCGAGGTTGAACCGGAGTTCCTGCGCGCGATGCTGGAACATCTGCGCTCGCTCGACATCGACATCGTCACCATGGACGAGATGCACCGGCGGATGACCGAGCGTGATTTCGCGCGGCGCTTTGCCTGCTTCACCTTCGACGACGGCTATCGCGACAACCGCGACCATGCACTGCCCGTCATGCGCGAGTTCGACGCGCCGTTCATTGTCTATGCCGCCAGCGATTTCGCGGAAGGGACCGGCCGGCTGTGGTGGATCGCGCTGGAGCAGGTGATCGCCAAGGCGGCCGCGATCGAGGCGCCGATCGGCGGAACGATGACGCCGATCGATACCTCGACGCCGGAGGCGAAACACACAGCTTTCGAGCAGTTGCACGACTGGTTGCGGAGCTTGCCGGGCGAGCAGGATGTCCAGCGCGAGGTTTCGGCGCTGTGCGCGCGCCATGATGTCGACGAGACGACGATCGCGCGCAAGTTCTGCATGTCCTGGAGCGAACTGAAGGAGTTCGCCAACGATCCGCTGGTAACAATCGGCGCGCACACCATCACCCATTGCAATCTCGCCCGGCAGTCCGAGGACGTGGCGGCGTTCGAGATGACCGCCAGCCGGGAGCGGATCGAAGCGGCGCTGGCGCGGCCGGTGCTGCATTTCGCCTATCCCTATGGCGACAAGATCGCCGCCGGCCAACGCGAATTCGCCCTTGCCAGCGCCGCGGGCTTCAAGACCGCCGTGACGACGCGGCCGGGCATGATCTTCCCGGAAAGCGCCGATCACCTGACCGCCCTGCAACGCATCTCGCTGAACGGCAATTACCAGGACGCGCGCATCATCCCCGTCCTCACCTCCGGCGCCGCCACCGCCGTCTGGAACGGCTTCCGCCGCATCGACGCGGCGTAGCGTCACCTGCTGTCGTCCCGGGCTTGACCCGGGACCCATAACCACAGGGTGCGGCTGTGTAAGGAAGGTGTCGACCGGATCGCTTCACCGATAGATTTCCGCGGTATGGGTCCCGGCCTTCGCCGGGACGACGGGATTCTTGACTCGTCTCGATGCTCCTCTCACAACCGTTGCAACGTATTTGGAGGAACACATGTTCAAGGATCTGTTTTCACTCAAGGGCCGCGTTGCGCTGGTGACGGGTGGCTCGCGCGGCATCGGCAGGATGATCGCCGCGGGCTTCCTCGCGCAAGGCGCGGCCAAGGTCTACATCACCGCGCGGAAAGCCGGGCCGTGCGAGGAGACCGCAAAGGAGCTTTCGGCGGAGTATGGCGGCGAATGCATCGCGCTGCCGATCGACATCTCCGGTCTCGCCGGCATCGAGATGCTGGCCGCCGAGATCAAGAAGCGCGAGCCGAGGCTCGACATCCTCGTCAACAATGCCGGCGCGGCGTGGGGTGCTGACTTCGATGAGTTTCCGGAAAGCGGTTGGGACAAGGTGATGAACCTCAACGTCAAGGCGCCGTTCTTCCTGACCAAGGCGCTGGCCGCGCCGCTGCGCGCAGCCGCGAGCGCCGAGCGGCCGGCGAAGGTGATCAACATCGCCTCGATCGACGGCATCTTCGTCAACCCGCTCGAGACTTATTCCTATGCCGCAAGCAAGGCCGGCTTGATCCACCTGACGCGGCGGATGGCGGTGAAGCTGATCAAGGACCACGTCGTGGTCACCGCGATCGCGCCGGGGCCGTTCAAATCGGACTTGAACCGCGCGGCGCGCGACAATGCCGATGAGGTCGCGACGAAGGTGCCGTCGGGCCGCATCGGCACCGACGAGGACATGGCGGGTGCCGCGATCTATCTCGCCTCCCGCGCCGGCGACTATGTGGTCGGCGCCACCATCACGGTGGACGGCGGCATCGTCTATGCGAATGCCGGGATCAAGGGCAGCGGCTGGGATTCGTAGCGAGGTACGCATTCGTAGCCCGGGTGGAGCGAAAGCGAAACCCGGGACATCTGAGTCGATATTTACGGGCGGCCCCGGGTTACGCTTGCGCTCCACCCGGGCTACGGGACTAAGATCGCTCGCGGCAGCGTCACTCGTATTCGTGGTCAGCGCGCGGCGCGTTAGGCAGTTCGCGATCGAGCGCCTCCCGGTATCGCAGGCAGCCACGCAAGAATTTCGGCCATGGTGGGACGGCGACCTCCGGCGCAACCCGTTCGGGAAGCAGCCCCCACAGGTCGGGATGATGCCAGCACAAATCGTGACCGGTGCTGTCCCGGTGCGCGCGGATACCTGCCCGGAGGCGTTTCACCTCCGCGACCAGGTGGTCGCGGTCCATCCCTTCAAGGTCATGGTCGGGGTCCATGCCGTCTTCTCCCCGAATGCCGGGTTATGACTCGATCTTCACATACTCGAAATCGCCGGGCTTGTTGTCGATACCTACCTTCGGCGGCGAGATCCACGAGGCGAATTTCCCGATCTCGGTGACGGGCTTCATCAGCGAAGCGATGAACTCGCCATCTTCGATGGTCGGCAACCATTCAGTCTTGCGTTTGTTCCAGGTGGCTGCGTCGATCAGGATTCCCTCGGGCGTCGCCTCGACGTCCTTGAACTCGCCGATGGCGCGATGGAAGGCGACGTGCGGCACCGCGAGCTTGTAGTTGTAGCCGATGGTCGAGATCACCTTGTTCCAGCGCAGCATGCCCTTCACGCAGTCCTGCGTATAGTCGTCGCGCAGGCGCATGTTGAGCGCGGTCAGCGCCGGCTCGTCGACCAGCTTGAGCTCGCCGTCGATCAGTTTCAGCACCGGATAAGTCGAGTTCTGGAGCTGATGATCGTCATCGATCGTCGTCTCCTTGTAGCGGCCCTTGATGCCGGCGTTGAAGGCGTTGGCGGCGTTGGTCGAGACCTCGGAGCCGAACAAATCGAGCGACAGCGAATAGTGCAGGTTCAGCTTCTTCTGGATGGTCGGCAGGTCGATCACACCGAGCGCCCGCACTTTCGCGATGTCGGTCGGATCCTCGATACCGGCTTCGCGCATCGCCTCGCAGGTCCGCTGCACGACGCGGCTGATGCCGGTTTCGCCGACGAACATGTGGTGCGCCTCTTCCGTCAGCATGAAGCGGCAGGTGCGCGACAGCGGGTCGAAGCCGGACTGTGCCAGCGAATGCAACTGCATCTTGCCGTCGCGGTCGGTGAAATAGGTGAACATGAAGAAGGAGAGCCAATCCGGCGTCGCCTCATTGAAAGCACCCAGCATGCGCGGTGCGTCGGCATCGCCCGAGCGGCGGCGCAACAGGTCATCCGCCTCCTCGCGGCCGTCGCGGCCGAAATATTTCTGCAGCAGATAGACCATCGCCCAGAGATGGCGGCCTTCCTCAACATTGACCTGGAACAAATTGCGCATGTCGTAGAGCGAGGGCGCGGTCTTGCCGAGGTGGCGCTGCTGCTCGACGGAGGCCGGCTCGGTGTCGCCCTGGATCACGATCAGCCGCCGCAACATGGCGCGATGCTCGCCCGGCACTTCCTGCCAGGCAGGCTCGCCATAATGGGCACCGAACGGCACCACGCGGTTCTCTTCCTGCGGCGCCAGCAGGATGCCCCAGCGATATTCGGGCATCTTGACGTAGTCGAACTTGGCCCAGCCGCGCGGATCGACCGAATAGGCGGTGCGCAAATAGACCAGCGATTGCTGAAAACCTTCCGGCCCCATGTCGCTCCACCAGTCCATGTAGCCGGGATGCCAGCCCTCCAGCGCCTTCAGGACCTGACGATCCGCCGACAGATTCACGTTGTTGGGAATCTTGGTCGAGTAGTCGACGTTCATGATGTTCATGTTCATGGGGACCTCCCGTTGGAGATAATCTCGTTCAAAGCTTGCTACCGAACACGCGCTCGCGAATAGCGAATGGCGAGTAGCGAATGGAATCCTATTCGCCATTCGCTATTCACTATTCGCCCTAAACTCTCGTCATATCGAACTGCGCCTTCTGGCCGGTGCCGTAGCGGCGCAGCGCGCCCTCCTCGCCGACCGCGTTGGGGCGCTGGAAGATCCAGTTCTGCCACGCGGTCAAACGCGCAAAGATCTTCGATTCCATGGTCTCGGGGCCGACGAAGCGCAGGTTCGCTTCCATGCCGGTGAGGCCGTCGGGCGAGAAGCTGGTGCGCTCCTCGAGGAACACGCGCACCTCGTCGTCCCAATCGATGTCGTCGAGCGCGAAGGTGACGAGGCCGAGCTCCTCGGCCTCTTCCGCGTCGAGCGCCTTGCCGATCGCGCCGCGCGCGCGCTCCAGATCGGCAGGATCGGCCTGGAAGCGCGATTGCAGCCGGGTGAGCCCGTGGCTCATCGGATAGGGTCCAAAATTCATCGCGGTGAGCTGGATCGCGGGCGGCGGGCGGTTGTCGCCCTCGCGCGAGCCGATCAGCATGTAGGAGCGATCGGCGGCGAACACGAGTTCGGCGAGCGTGCCGACGAAGCAGGAGCCGGGCTCGACCAACGTCACCAGCGTGCGCGAGGTGACGTCGATGCGCTTCAGCACGCGCTTCCAAATGTGCCTGATCTCGTTGACCAACCAATATGTCTTGTTGGCTTCGAGGAAATCGTCATAGGCGACGACATGAGCGGGATCGCCGTGGCTCTTGAACACCAGCATCGCGATCCCGAGCTCGTTGATGCGCAGGTGCAGGATCGCATCGTCAAGCTCGCGCGCGACCTGCAGCGGCCAGAACGCGGCGCCTTGCGCGATCAGGTCGTCGACATCGGCTGATGGCGCGGCCTCCGGCGCTTGGATCGAGATCGTCGCGATGCGCGCGGTGCGATCGATATCGACGCTGACGAAGCCATAGCGGATGCTGTTCTCGTCGATCACGCGGTTGAGCGGCGAGAGCGCAATGCCCTTCCCGCTGCCGTTGCGGGTCGATTTGGCGGCGAATTCCTTGACGCGTTCGGCGAGCTTGCCTTCCAGCTTGCTGTTCGGCGCGATCTCGTCGACGAGGCGCCACTGCACGGCGCGCTTGCCCTTGATGCCTTCCTCGATGGTGCAAAAGAAGTCAGCATGGTCGCGGCGCACCTTGCGCTTGTCGACGACGCGCGTCAGCCCGCCGGTGCCCGGCAGCACCGCGAGCAGCGGCACTTCGGGCAGCGCCACGGCGGCCGCGCCGTCGTCGGCGAGGATGATGTGGTCGGTCGCGAGCGCGAGCTCATAGCCGCCGCCGGCCGCGGTGCCGTTGACGACAGTGATGAAGCGTTGGCCGGAATTCTCGGAGGAGTCCTCGATCCCGTTGCGGGTCTCATTGGTGAATTTGCAGAAATTGACCTTGTGCGCGTGCGTCGAGCTCGCGAGCATGCGGATGTTGGCGCCGGCGCAGAACACGCGGTTCTTGCCCGAGCGCATCACCACGACCTTCACATCGGGGTGCTCGAAGCGCAGCCGCTGCACGGCGTCGGCGAGCTCGATATCGACGCCGAGGTCGTAGGAATTGAGCTTGAGCTGGTAGCCTTCGAACAGGCCGGCATTCTCATCGACGTCCATGGTCAGGGTTGCGACCTCGCCGTCGACATCAAGCTTCCAATGCCGGTACCGGGACGGGTCGGTCTGAAAATCGATGTATTTCGCGCCGTTTGCGAGCACGCGATCCTCACCGGCCATGAGCCACCCTTGTGCGTTATTGGTTATCTGATCATGCACAATAATGCATGTTTTAGAGTTGGTCTAGTCAAAAACGCGAGAACATGCACTTTGCTTCATGTTCCGGCCGCTAGGCTCGGCGGCCTAGGCCGCCTGCGGCTGGTCAGTCCGCAACGCCGCCTCGGCGAAATCGGCAATCGTCTTGAGCGTTGCCTCCGGCGCCTCGCGATGTGGCGAATGGCCGGCTCCTGGAATGACCGTCACATCGACCGGGCAGTAGCACTCTTCCTTGGCCATCTCGGCCTGGCGCAACGTTCCGTACTGGTCGGCCTCGCCCTGCAGGATCGCGACGGGCACGCGGATATAGGCGAGGTATTCGGAAATATCCCAGTCGCGGAATTTCGGATCGAGCCAGGCGCCGTTCCAGCCGTAGAAGGCGTTGTCGACATCCTTGTGCCAGCGCGCCATCCTCTCCTTCAGGTTCGTGCTCTCGTACATCGTCTTGATCTCGGCGATCGACTTCACCGAGATGTCCTCGACGATGAAGTGCGGCGCGATCAATGCAATGCCCTGCAGGCGATGGTCCTGGTGCGAGCCGGCGTAGATCGCCGCGATCGACGCGCCATCGGAATGCCCGACGAAAAGCCCGCGGCGGAAGCCGATGACATCCAGCAGTTCCGGCAGCACCTCCTGCGCTTCGATGTGCATATAGTCGAGCGGGCGCGGCAGCTTCACCGGGCTCGAGGCGCCATAGCCGGCGCGCGAATAGGCGAACACGCCGGCGCCGGTCGTGTCCTGAAGCTGTTCCGGAAAGTCGCCCCACAGCCCGACCGAACCCAGGCCTTCATGCAGCATCACAATGGTCGGCGCCGTGTCGGGAGCCGGGCCGATCATGCGGTATTCGAGATCGGAGCCACTGATGTTGAGAAAGCCTGATGGTGCGAGATTTGCCATAACGTCTCCTGCTCAGTCATTCCGGACGGGTCGCGCAGCGACCCGATCCGGAATCTCGAGATTCCGGGTTCGTCCTTCGGACGCCCCGGAATGACGGCGTCATTTGCGGTCGCCGTCCCGCAACTTGAAACGCTGGATCTTGCCTGTCGCGGTCTTCGGCAGGCTCTCGACCACGTCGATCCAGCGCGGATATTTCCACGGGCCGATCTTCTGCTTGACGTACTCCTTGAGCGCCTCGTGCAGGCCATCGGTGTTCGCATCCGCGCGCAGCACCACGAAGGCCTTCGGCTTGAGCAATCCCTCCGGATCGGCTTCCGGCACGACGGCGGCCTCCAGCACGGCGGGATGGGTGATCAGCGCGCTCTCGACCTCGAAGGGCGAGACCCAGATGCCGGAGACCTTGAACATGTCGTCGCTGCGGCCGCAGAAGGTATAACGGCCCTCGGCATCGCGGATGTATTTGTCGCCGGTGCGGGTCCAATGACCTTCGAAGGTCTGCCGGCTCTTGCTGCGCTGATTCCAGTAGCCCTCGCCGGCGGAGGGCGCATCGACCAGCAGTTCGCCGACTTCGCCATCCGGCACGTCGGCGCCGTTTTCGTTGACGAGCCTCACTTTGTAGCCGGGCACGGGGCGGCCGGACGAGCCGTATTTGATGTCGCCGGGCGCATTCGACAGGAAGATGTGCAAGAGCTCGGTCGAGCCGACGCCGTCGAGGATGTCGACGCCGAAGCGCGCCTTCCAGGCGTTGCCGACGGATTCCGGTAGCGCCTCGCCGGCGGAGGTGCAGATGCGCAGCCGCTTCCCCGCGGGCATCGTCTTCGACGCTTCATCGTTCAGCATCGATGCGAACAGCGTCGGCACACCGTAGAAGATGGTCGGGTGATATTTGTTCATCAGCGCGAACATCACCGCGGGTGTCGGCCGCTCGGAATTGAGGATCGTGGTGGCGCCGACCGACATCGGGAAGGTGAGCGCGTTGCCGAGGCCGTAAGCAAAGAACAGCTTTGCCGCTGATAGCCCGACGTCGTTCTCCTGGATGCCGAGCACCTGCCTGGCGTACGTCTCCGCCGTGGCGGCGAGGTTGGAATGCAGGTGGCGCACACCCTTGGGCATGCCGGTCGAGCCCGAGGAATAGAGCCAGAACGCGGGCTCGTCGCGATGGGTTGCGGCGGTCGTGAAGTCATCGTCCTCGCGCGCCAGCTCGTCGGAAAATGTCTTGTGGCCGTGCGTGTCCTTGCCGGAGACGACAACATGCTCGAGGTCAGGCATCCGCCCGACGATGTCCTTCACCACCGGCAGCAGCGCTTCGGAGATGAACAGCACTCGCGCGCGGCAGTCGGCGAGCACATAGGCGTATTGATCCGCGGTGAGCAGTGTGTTCAGCGGCACCGGCACCACGCCGGCGCGGATCGCGCCCAGAAACACGATCGGGAAATCGACCGTGTCGAGCATGATCATCGCCACGCGCTCCTCGCGGCGGACGCCGAGGCGGCGGAGCAGATTGGCAAGACGGCGGCTCTCGCGCTGCAGCCCGCCATAGGTGAGCTGCGAGACTGTGTCGTCGAAGACGATCTTGTCGCCGCGGCCCTCGTCGACGTTGCGGTCCAATAGCCAGGTCACCGCGTTGTAGGAGGTGCCGCTCATGCCCTGCTCCCTACGCCAAAGCACGCCACCACGTCTCTCCCCAGATTTAAGAATTATAATTCATAGAAAGCCACCGGAGCGGCTTGCTGTCAATCCTGGTCGGCACTATCCTTCCTGACTTCTCCGTGCGTGGGGGGACATGACCGAAAAGCCCGATCCCGAAACCGATTTCCTCGAACAGCTCGGCCAGCGCGTGCGCACGATGCGCGCGCTGCGCGGCATGTCGCGGAAAGTGCTCGCCAAGGTTTCGGGAATTTCGGAGCGCTATATCGCGCAGCTCGAAAGCGGCAAGGGCAATGTCTCGATCGTGCTGCTGCGCCGGGTGTCGCACGCGATGGGCGCGCATCTGGAAGACCTGATCCCCTCCGCCGAGCCGGCGCCGGACTGGGCCGTGATCCGCGATCTCCTGCGCAAGGCGACGCCCGAGCAGATCGCACACGCCAAGGACATCCTCGCCGGCGGCAGCGCATCCGCGCCGCGGCGCTCCTCATTCTCAGGCATTGCCCTGATCGGGCTGCGCGGCGCCGGCAAATCCACGCTCGGCAGGATGCTGGCGAAACGGATCGGCTGGAGCTTTGTCGAGCTCAACAAGGAAGTCGAGCGCGAGAATGGCCTCTCCGTCGCCGAGATCATCGCGCTCTACGGCCAGGAAGGTTTCCGGCGCATGGAGCAGGTCTCGCTGAAGCAATTGCTGGCGCGGAACGAATTGATGGTGCTCGCGACCGGCGGCGGCATCGTCTCCGAGCCCCTCACCTTCGACCTGATCCTGTCGTCGTTCTACACGATCTGGCTCAAGGCCGAGCCAGAAGAGCACATGGCGCGGGTGCGCCGCCAAGGCGACCTGCGGCCGATGGCCGACGATCGCTCCGCGATGGCGGAGTTGCGCAACATCCTGGTCAGCCGCGAGCCGCTTTATTCGCGTGCTTCCGCGGTGGTCGATACGGCCGGACTTTCGGTGGATGCCGCCGCCGCACGGCTGATCGAAGCGGTAACGCCGGTATTGCAGAACCAGGCGCGGAGTTTTGGATTGCGCAGCGTGGCGATGTAGCTGCAACGCGACGACCGCGTAGCCCGGGTGAAGCGCAGCGCAACCCGGAGAAACTCTGTCCGCCCACGAAACACCCCGGATTACGCTTCGCTTCATCCCGGCTACACGCGTCAGAGCAGCCTGCCCTTCACATCCTCCGCTCCCTCTCGCAGCAGCGGCAGGAAGCGTTCGAGCAATTCTTCCGTCGGCACGCGATCGACATGGGCGCCCATATTAATGGCGGCGACGATGGTGTCGTCGTAGCGGCGGACCGGCACCGAGATCGAGCGGAAATGCGGTTCGGCTTCGCGGTCGACCAGTGAGTAACCCTTTTCGCGATCGGCGATGATGGCGGCGAGCAGCCGCTTCGGGTCAGTCATCGTCTGCGGCGTCAGCGCCTCGCGGCGCATCGCCTTTAGTCTCGTCGCCAATTCATCATCGCTGAAGCGGCCGAGCATGGCGCGGCCGACCGAGGTGCAGAAGGCCGGCAGGCGGTAGCCGATATCGAGACCGCTGGAGAACATCCGCGCCGGGCTGCCGCGCGCGACGAACACGACCTCATCGCCATCAAGCAGCGCAAGCGAACTGATCTCCTGCGCCGCGCTCGCGATGCGATCGAGCACCGGCTGCAGCACTGCAATCACCTGGTTCGAGCGCAGGTACGATCCCGCAAGCGTCAGCACGTGCGCCGTGAGCGTGAACAGCTTGCCGTCAGTCGCGACGAACCCGCCGCGTTCAAGCGTGAACAGGATGCGCCTTGCCGTTGCACGCGGCAGGTCGGCGGCACGTGCGAGATCGCTCAGCGTCGCGGGTCCCGTAATGGTGCCGAAGATCTGGAGCAGCCGCAGCCCACGGTCGAGGCTTTCGACGAAATCGGTGGCGCGCTCCTCGCGATCCTCACGCTTCAGCTTCGGCATGGGTCCGTCCCGGCGGCGCAGATCAAAAATTGTGCTTGCCGCTCGATTAAGCCATGTCATAATTCGCCCATTCGTTCAATAGGCGAACAAATCCAAGCGTCCCGGGGAGGACTGCCGCCATGATGAGCCAGGAGCAGAACGACCTGATCACCCGCACCGGGCCGAAGGATCCGTGCGGGAAATTGATGCGAATGTACTGGCAGCCAGCGGCGCTGGTGGACGAGCTCGAGGGGCCGCGGCCGGTGCGTCCGGTCAGGCTGCTTGGCGAAAACCTCGTGCTGTTTCGCGACGAGCAAGGCCGCTACGGCCTGATCGACCGCCACTGCGCGCATCGCGGAGCCGATCTCGCCTTCGGCCGGCTCGAGCATGGCGGGCTGCGCTGCGCCTTCCACGGCTGGCTGTTCGACGTCACCGGCCAATGCCTCGAGACGCCGGCCGAGCCGAAGACCTCGCAGCTTTGCAAGGGCATCCGGCAGCGCTGCTATCCCGTGGTCGAGAAGAGCGGCATCCTCTGGGCCTATCTCGGCGAAGGCACCCCGCCGGCGTTTCCAGAGATCGACTGCTTCGTGGCACCCGGCAGCCACACCTTCGCGTTCAAGGGCCACATGAACTGCAACTGGCTGCAGGCGCTTGAAGTCGGCATCGACCCTTCGCACGCATCCTACCTGCACCGCTTCTTTGAGGACGAGGACACCTCAACCGCGTATGGCAAGCAATTCCGCGGCGCTTCCGCGGGATCCGACATGCCGATGACCAGGATCCTGCGCGAATATGACCGTCCCATCATCAATGTCGAGCACACCGAATACGGCCTGCGGCTGATCGCGCTGCGCGAACTGGATGAAGAGCGCACGCATGTTCGCGTGACCAACCAGCTTTTCCCGCACGGCTTCGTCATCCCGATGAGCACGGAGATGACGATCACGCAGTGGCATGTGCCTGTCGATGACGAGAACTGCTATTGGTACGCGATCTTCACCAGCTACGCGGCGCCGGTCGACAAGAAGAAGATGCGCGACCAGCGGCTCGAGCTCTATGAGCTGCCCGACTACATCTCGCGCAAGAACAGGTCGAACGATTACGGCTTCGATCCGCACGAGCAGATGACCGCGACTTATACCGGCATGGGCAACGACATCAACGTCCACGACCAGTGGGCGGTGGAATCGATGGGCCCGATCCAGGACCGTACCAAGGAGCATCTCGGCCAGAGCGACAAGGCGATCGTGCAGTATCGCCGGCTGCTGCGGCAGGAGATCGAAAAGGTGTCCGGCGGCGAGAAGCCGATGCTGTTCCTCGACGAGGCGACGTCCCGCAGCATCCAGGGCCCCGCAACCATGGACGGCATCGGGCCGACCCAGGGCTGGGAGCTCTACTGGATGGAAGTCGACGTCAAGCGGCGCCGCGGTGCACCGTGGGCCGCGCCGGTGCCGAGCGAGATCGCCGGCAAGGTGCAGCATCTCTCGGCGGCCGAATGATGTTGCTTTCCCCGTCATTGCGAGCCACCGGGGCGGCGCTTCGCGCCGCCCCGGTGGCTCGCAATGACGACCAATGCAAAGGAACGGCGCGTTGAGCTTTGTCCAGCGTCACGGCCTGTGGTCGGATGAGCAGAAGGAGGCGGCGGCGCGCGTCCGCCGCATCGTCGAAGAAAACAACCTCGAAGTCATCCGGCTGTCGTTTCCGGACCAGCACGGCATCTTGCGCGGCAAGACGCTGATAGCAAGTGAAGCGGTGCGCGCGCTGGAAAGCGGCTGCTCCATCACCACAACCATGCTGGCCAAGGACACCTCGCACAAGACGGTGTTCCCGGTGTTCACTGCCGGCGGCGGCTTCGGCATGAAGGAGATGGAAGGCGCCGCCGACGTGCTGATGGTGGCCGATCCCACCACGTTCCGCGTGCTGCCATGGGCACCCACGACAGGCTGGCTGCTTTGCGACATCTATTTCAATGACGGCCGTCCGGTGCCTTTCGCGACGCGCAGCCTCTATCGCAGGGTGCTCGATCAGCTCGGCGCGCGCGGCTATGATTTCGTTGCGGGTCTCGAGGTCGAATTCCACCTCTTCAAGCTCGACGACGCGCATATGGCGCCGGAGGACTCGGGCCAGCCGGGCCGGCCGCCCTCGGTCAGCCTGCTCTCGCACGGCTATCAATACCTGACCGAGCAGCGTTACGACCAGATGGAGCCGGCGCTGGAGATCATCCGCCGCGACGTGCTCGCGCTCGGCCTGCCGCTGCGCTCGGTCGAGGTCGAGTTCGGCCCGAGCCAGTGCGAATTCACTTTCCAGCCGACCGCAGGCATCGAACCCGCCGACACCATGGTGCTGTTCCGAGCCGCGGTGAAGCAGATCGCGCGGCGGCATGGCTATCACGCGACCTTCATGTGCCGGCCGAAACTGCCCAACGTCTTTGCGTCTGGCTGGCACCTGCATCAGTCGCTGGTGTCCCGCACAAGCGGCGAGGGACCGACCAGGCCTTGAGCCCGTTCGGGTCCTGCTACCTCGCCGGGCTGTTGCAGCATGCCCGCGCCTCCACCGTGTTCACGACGCCGACCATCAACGGCTACAAGCGCTACCGTTCCTATTCGCTGGCGCCCGACCGTGCGATCTGGGGCCGCGACAATCGCGGCGTGATGATCCGCGTGCTCGGCGGCGCGGGCGATCCGGCGACACGGGTGGAGAACCGGATCGGGGAGCCGGCCGCCAATCCTTATCTCTACATGGCCTCGCAGATCCTGTCGGGACTCGACGGCATCGACCGCAAGCTCGATCCCGGGCCGTCGGCCGACACGCCCTATGAGACCAAAGCGGCGCTATTGCCGAAGAGCCTGCGCGAGGCGGTGTTCGCGCTGAGCGACGATCCGTTCTTCCGCCAGGCGTTGGGCGCGGAGTTCGTCGATTACTACGTGCATATCAAGAACGCCGAGATCGAACGCTTCCAGTCGGAAGTGTCCGACTGGGAGCACCGCGAATATTTCGAGATGTTTTGAGCGGGCGGACGCCGCGGAGAAGGACAGTAGCCCTCACCAAATGACGGCGGTATCCGTCACGCGCGCGTGACTCGGTTTCGTGCTTCGTCGCCCGACGAAATCCACTATGACCGCCACGAAACCATTTTCGCGACGCCGCGAAAATCTCCTGAAAGAATAAGGGGTCAATATACCCCTCCATGATCAACAGCGGAGTTCGATCATGTTGGCATATCTCATCGGCATCATTTACCACTTCGCCTGCCGCGCCAGCCTTGTCCAGATGGGCCGGCATCATCTTGGCCGCTGACTTCAGCGGAAAGCATTTAGGTGCGCCCGTCTGACCGGCGTATCAGACCACTGAGTTTTGCTTGATGACCTCACGGTAGAACGACGCGCTCAGTTTCGGCGTACGGCGTTGCGTCTTGAAGTCGACCCGATAGATCCCGAACCTTTTCTGATAGCCGTCCGCCCATTCGAAATTGTCGATCAGGCTCCACAGGAAGTAGCCGGCCACGGGCACTCCCTGCGACGTCGCGCGCTGCAGTTGCTGCAAATAGTTACGGAGATACATCACCCGATCCAGGTCGTAGACATTGCCGTCCGCTGCCGGCTCGTCTACCGACGACGTCCCGTTCTCGGTGATGTAGATCGACCGCACGCCCCACAGCTTCGCCGCGTGACGCGGCGCCCAGTACATCGCCTCGGGGCCGAACCGGAGCCAATCCGCATCCATATGTGGGAATGATGCCGGAAACGGCGCCAAGGTGAAGCCGCGCTCATTATCGGCCGCCAGCACGTAGTGGTCGGGCTTGTAGATGTTCAGCCCCAGAAAATCGATCGGCGATGAGATGATGCGGAGATCCTCGGCTGTGTATTTTGGGGCATCCTTTCCGGCCTGAGCCAGAAAGCCGTCGATGTACTGTCCCTCGAGTATCACGGTCAGATAGCCGCCGTTGAGTTCGCGTGTCGCAATTTCTGCGGCGCGCACGTTCGCGGGTGTGTCGATCGCCGGTATGCAGACGACCAGATTCTCCGCGGGCCCGACCTTGGTTCCCGGCCGGCCACGCGCACGGATCGCCTGCACCGACAGGCCATGGCCCAGCGCGACGTTGTGACGGATCTGATTCAATTCGGCTTGCGGCAGCTTCAAACCGGGGGCGTCGATCCCAAGGCCGTGGCCGAGATGAACGAGCCTCGAACATTCGTTGATGGTGAAGATGTGGCTGACGCGATCGGTCAAGCGCTCGGCGACATAAGCCGCGTAGTCCGCAAAGGCCTTCGCGGTGTCGCGAGACATCCAGCCGCCGAAACGGTCCTGCAACGCCTGGGGCAGATCCCAATGATAGAGCGTGGCAAACGGCTCTATGTCGTTTGCCAGGAGTTCGTCGATCAACCGATCGTAGAAGTCCAGGCCTTTCGGATTTGGCGTGCCCGATCCATCCGGGAAGATACGCGGCCAGGCGATCGAGAAACGATACGCCGTGGCTCCCAGCGCCTTCATCAACTGGACGTCGTCGCGGTACAGGCGATAATGATCATCCGCGACATCCGCATTGCTGTTATCGATGATGGTCCCTGGCGTGCGGGCAAAACCATCCCAGATCGCGGGCCCACGTCCGTCTTCGTTGACGGCTCCTTCGATCTGATAGGCCGAGGTCGCCGTGCCCCAACGGAAGTCGACCGGAAATCCGGCCAGCGAATTTTCAGCGGCGGCTCTGACCTCCTGCGACCTGCCAGCATCGGCCGGATGGACCGGCGCGGCCGACAATCCGAGCGCTGCCCCTCCGGCGAGCGTTGCGAAATGACGCCGTGAAAGTCCATCCAGCGACATCGACGTACTCCAGAAATTTCACCGGTCGCGCGACGACCACAGCGCGGCGCCAAGCAGGAACAACGCGGCCGCGGTCCACAACGACTGCCAGTTTTGAAAGCCTTCATTCAGCAGGAGGTAGACCGCGGCGGCCGCGAACAGGCCCGCGAATACCGACTCGGACGTTGCGCAGACTTCCGGCTTTCGACGGTTCAGCAGCGTCACCACCAGGATCGGCACCGCCGCCATGGTCAAGCTGGCAAACGGGAAGTCGCGCGACCGCGGGTCGAACATGAGGCCCAGTGCACTTTCCGCCGCGACCATGGCAGTGAGGAGAAGAACAGCGCCGAGAAGCAGTGCCGTCACGGATCGTGTCCGCATCTCGCGCGGTCCGATCAATTCCGCAAACGCCGGGAGCGCGCGGCCCGACATCAAGGCGTTCATGCACAGGAGCGGCAGAGCCGTTGCTGCGATCAACAGCGTTCCTTGCCGCATCAATCCGGCAAAGCCGTAGCTTTCGTAGAGCGCATTCTCGACGCTCATACCGAGCAGGATTCCGCCGACCGTGGCGGATGCCGCCACCGCAAGCCACCGCGGCAATGCCGTTGGCGCAGCCGAGCGCAAGCGCGCCAACAACGCCGTGACGAACACGGCAATGCTGAAAGCAAGGCCAGCGCCGAGCTGCAGCTTCCAGAACGGATAGTTGCTGACGGCGGCTCCGGGTGAATATTTCAGCCGCCGGCTTTCTCCATCGAGCCACCCCCAATGAGCGCCCACCGTCCCTTCCCACTGGCGCTTCCATGGCTCGTCATACGCTTCGAACAAATTGACACGAACGTTCTCCCGACTAGCCTTGTCGAGGAGGTCGAAGGTGAAGCGCGCCTGATTGATGCGCGATGGCAGCGCGCCGTCGCGCATGCGTCCTCGGCTCGGCCAGCCGGCCTCGCCGATGAAGATCTCCTTTCCGGGAAATGCGAGAGCGACCTTGTTGCGTGCGTCGAGCACATGCTGGGGTGCGTGCTCGGCGCGGGGCGGAACGTCTTCCCAATAGGGCAGGACGTGGATCGTCACGAAATCGACCTCATGGCCGAGCTCCGGGTAGCGCAGCCAGAAGTCCCAGGTGTCGGCGTAGCTCACGGGGACGCTGACGCGGCCTTTGGCGGAGCGGATGGCTTCGCGAAGGCCCGCCTCGGGCAGTTCACCCCGAAGCAGCACCTCGTTGCCGACGATGACGGCGGTGACCACGTCAGTGAATTGGTTGGCCAGCGACACCGCTGTTTCGATGAGGCTGGCGTTCTTCAGACGATCACGTCCGATCCAGACGCCGAGGATCACCTTCAGCCCGACCTTTGACGCGAGCTCCGGCACCTTGTCCAAACCGTTCTCTACGGAGTAGATGCGGATGCAGTTGGTGATCTTGGCAAGATCGGCGATGTCTTCCGCGATCTGGTCCGGGCTGATGATGACGGAGGAATTCCACGGCGTCTGGTGGCCGCGGAATGGCGCGTAGGAAACACAATCCAGTTTTTTCGCGAGATCGACAGGCGCATGTCCCAATGAGACCGGCATCGCCAACCAGCACCAAACCGCAACAATCATGCCTATGGATAGCAAGAATAGCCACAGCGGCGCTGCAACCCTGAGCGGCGCTCTTGTTGCAGTGCCACCGGGCGACCGGCCAGCACGGTTCGGGCTTAATCCGGTGGGAGCATCGAGCTGCATCAGGCAACGCTCCGGGCTGCGTTCGAACCGGCGATCGCAGCGGAGCGCGAGGAACCATCCAGGTCGCTGAAGAAGGCGATTGAAGACATTGTTTCAAATGCTTTAGCTTGGCTCGGTCAAGCCAAGGCTAAATTCCCAGATCGACCATAGGCAACTACGACAGACCACGTCCGTAGATTTACGGAACAAGTATAGCAGTGTCTTTCATTCGCCTACAAACGCAGGAATGGCAATGGGCAAGCTACGCGCGTTCTTGATGAAAGCCCCGGCGATTGCGCGGGGAAGCCATTGATGCGGCGACGCGAGTTCATTGCAGGCGCTGCGGCGCTGGCGGCCTATATGCAACTTTCGAGGCAGAGTGGTCTGCTGACGCCGGCCTATGGCGAGGTACTGCCCCTCGGCAATCCGCTGCCCACCGGCTTTTACAATTTTACCGGCTCTAACCTCCCCAATTGGCAGAGAGCATCGGCGGCGCAGCAGCGCGGGGAAGCCAATGCGATCATCGGGTGCCTCGGCGATTCAACGGTCGCCGGCCAGGGCGCCGCCAGCAATGAACTCGCCTCCAACGCCAAGAGCAAGTCGTGGCCAACGCAATTGGCAAGACTGATCCCGAACGGAAGCTGGTCAAGCGTATGGGGTGATAACAACGTTAGCGCCGCCGCCGGTGACGTTCATGCCTTCGATGCGCGGCTTCATCGCGCCGGTTGGGCGATCAGTAACATAAGGGCTTCCGAAACGCTCTGCGGAGGATCTTTTCACGGCCAACCGAGCGCGATTTCACAGTCCTTCACCCCGACCAACCCGATAGACACGATTGAAGTCTGGTACGCCCGCTCGCCCGACAGCGGACGTTTCACGATCGATGTCGATGGAGCCCCACCGCTGGCCGCGGTCGATTGCGCAGGCGCCAACGCGTTACCCGACGCAGGCAGCCTATGTTGCCAATATGAAATCGCTCGCTTACGCCGCCAATGTGCCGTTTATCGACATTTGGGGACTCTTTGGCGGGACCTGGAATTCATCCGCGATGAACGATCCATTGCATCCGAACCAGACCGGCTACGCGCTTATCGCCGGCTATGCGGGCATCGCCATTCTCGATCCTTCCGCGCGCAGCCTGAGCTAGCACGAAGCAATCCACATCTCCACGATCGGCGCAATGGATTGCTTCGCTTCGCTCGCAACGACGGGTGGTGAGTTCTGGTTCGAATTTCAAACAGCTCACCGCTGTCGTCCCCGCGAAGGCGGGGACCCATAACCACAGGGAGGTGTTATCGCGCGAGCAAGCGGCGGTGGCGGAGCACATCACGAAATCCTGTGGTTATGGGTCCCGGGTCAAGCCCGGGACGACGAGGGGAGAAATCACGATTCAAATGTCAAACAGCGTGAGGATGTGAGTTCGCGTTCTCGCGGCATGGATTGCCCGAGCTTTGCTTCACTTTCCACCCTCTTCGATATCAGAGGGCGCAGGGAAAGCCGGGTGCCGGTTGCACCCGTGGGTCCCGTGCAACAAAAAGCACGGGGGTAGGACCACAGGTTCAACCGAAGCATTCCGGCTTTCCCTGCGCGATGGTGTTACGGCTTACTTCGCGCTCTTCCCGGTGACCGGGCTTTCTTGCCACCGTCATCTCTCGCGCAAATTTTGTTTGCGCAAAAAACTTAGCGCCAGCGTCGGGGCGCCAGGACCACACGACTTCGCCGTCCGCACTGCGCATGCTCGTCAGTCACACGCATTGCGTCCACCGCATCTCACCGCAACGTTCGTGACGATCGCGACCCGCCCCTCATTCGCGCTGAGACGCGCGGAGTTAAACCACTGATTTGCCCGACGACGGAAGCGGAATGTTTTTTCTGCGAGGGCTGGACAGACTTTTGGTGATTTGCCCGTCGGGTTGTTTTGTCGCACCCAAAGCGTCCACATCGTCATTGCGGGGCGATGCGACAGCATCGAGCCCGGAATCCATTTCACCACAGGCGCTTGCGGCCCAATGGATTCCGGGCTTGCATGCTTCGCACGCATCCCGGAATGACGGCGAAGTTTGCGGCGAGCGACGGCGCAAGGCGTCACCCACTATCATAGTCGCAAGCGAACGCCGGGCTATGCTTCGTCATCAATTCGGCCGTGGGCCCATTAGCGCAGAGCTACAACCGTGGGCCTCACCGGCTGCCAGTGCGATCCAGACCGGCAGGCGTTGATACCGACCAAATCGAGGTGTCGATCATCTGGACAGCTTCGTCACCGTTCGCCCTTGTCATGCTTTAGCGGCCAAGCGGACATCAACCGATCGGTACACCCGGCTCACTCGGTCGAAAATGACCCGGAACGGACCTCCCGCGATGCCTGGTTGATGCGCTGCCGAGCATACAGCTGACATCCATTTTCGCGAGTAGGTCGATGTCCTCAGCCTGAGCTGATGACCTGAAACTCATGTATCACTACACTGATTGTTGGTTGCGGCTGCTGATGTCCGTTACTGTGCTGCGGCCGCCCAATCGAAGGAGACCGCCCGTGACCACGCTTGTCGAGCACCTCGACTTGCCCGCCGCGCTCCCCGCGCGCAGTCGGCGCGACACCGAAACTGATACCGTTCAGTTTGCGCAGGCTGCGCTCGCAGCGGCTAAGCAGGAGGGCCTGCGGCTGGCGGTGCGGGCGCGCTATGTCGCGCTTGCCGTAATCGCCTGCCTGTTGCCGATTATCAACCCGGCATGGGAGCAGCTATATTATGTGGCTCTGCTGGGCCTGTTCGCGCTAATCGGCTGGGCTCAGGCCAGAGTCGGGCGGGTCGGCGTGTCGAGGCCGGAGCTTGCGCTGTTGTTCTGCGACCTCGCGCTGCTGACGTTCGTCATCGTGGGACCGAATCCCCTCGGCTCCGGACACTGGCCGGCGGCGATGCAACTCCATTTCGGCAACTTCATCTATTTTTTCGTGCTCCTATCGGGCGCCACGCTGGCCTATTCCTGGCGAACGGTTATCGCGGTCGGAACGTGGACCTCCGCCCTCTGGATCATCGGCATTGCCTGGGTGTGGTGGCAGCCCGATCGCGATCCCGCGCTGACCGCCCGTATCGCAGCGGCAATCGGCAGCGATCACCGGCTGTTTCAACTGATCTCGCCCAACTCGATCGTGTTCGGCGAGCGCATTCAGGAGATCGTCGTGTTCATGATCGTCGCGGTGACGCTCGCCGTGGCGGTGCGCCGCAGCAATGATCTGTTGATCCGCCATGCCGCGGTGGAGCGCGAACGCGGCAATCTCGCGCGCTACTTCTCGCCGAACGTGGTCGAGGAATTGTCAGGGCATGACGAGCCACTGAAGCAGGTGCGCACGCAAAACGTCGCGGTGCTGTTCGTCGACATCGTCGGCTTCACGGCCTTTGCCGACGCGCGCACGCCGGACGAGGTCGTGCGCACCTTGCGCGAATTCCACGCGCTGATGGAGCAGGAGGTTTTCCGTCACAGCGGCACGCTGGACAAATATCTCGGCGACGGGCTGATGGCGACCTTCGGCACGCCGTTCGTCGGAAAGGCCGACGCCATTAACGCGCTACGCTGTGCGCAGGCGATGATGTCGGCGGCGGATCGATGGAACAACCAGCGCAAAGCGGCGGGCGAGACTCCGATCCGCGTCAGTTTTGGCTTGCATTATGGGCCGGTCGTGCTCGGCGACATCGGGCTGACCTGTCTCGAATTTGCGGTGATCGGTTCGACCGTGAACGCCGCAAGCCGGCTCGAAGCCTTGACCCGCGCGCTCGACTGCGCGCTGGTGGCGAGCGACGATCTCGTCAGGCAGGCCAGGACCGAACTCGACAGTGCAGAAGCGGTGTTTCGTCCCCTGATGGCCCAGGCCCCGCAGACCATCCGCGGGCTCGAGCAGCCGATCGCGGTCTGGACGCAGGCACGCGCGGAGGTGTGATAGATCGCGGTGATCGCAACAGGCTTGGCACTTTCGGAGCCTCGGTTTCGCGTGAAGCCAAGCCTACTATCCCAAAGCGTCGTCCGACGAAGGAGTTACGACGCAGTTCGATTTTGTCTGTTCCGCAGATGATTGATCAGCCCAGAGAACAGATGGCTGCTTCTGGCCCATCATTTGGTGCCGCGCGGCAATCGCGGCGCCAAGCCGCGCCTCAAATCCCGAGATACCGGTGCTGCAGATCGGGCTCGGCGACCAGTTGCTCTGACGTGCCGCTCCACACAGTGCGGCCGCGATCGATGATGTAGTGGCGGTCGACGATGCGGGCGAGGTTGCCGACGTTCTTGTCGATCACGAGCACGGATTGGCCGCGCCCTTTCAGCATCGAGAGGCAGCTCCAGATCTCGTCGCGGATAAGCGGGGCAAGGCCTTCGGTGGCCTCATCCAGGATCAGGAGCTTCGGATTGGTCACCAGCGCGCGGCCGATTGCGAGCATCTGCTGCTCGCCGCCGGAGAGCGTGACGCCCATCGCGCCTACTTCGGAAAAGACTTCAGCAGCGCGCGGATCTTGTCCGCGTCCGCGGGCGTTGCAGGATTGTAGATCACCATATTGAGGTCGGGCCGGCCATCGACGGCGAAAGCAGAAAACTCCATCGAGAGCGGTCCCGCGGTGGGATGATGGAGGACTTTCACGCCATCGCCGTGCCCTTGCACGTCGTTGTCACGCCACATTGCCGCGAATTCGGCGCTTGTCGCGGAGAGTTCATCGACCAGCGATTGCACATTGCGCGCCGCACCGGCGCGCGCCACATCCGCGCGGAAGGACGCCACCACATAGCGCGCCACACTTTGCCAGTTGGACTGCGCTGCGCGCACGCGGCTATCGCGGAACATCATGCGCAGAACATTGCGCTGCCCATCCGGCAGTTTGCTGTAGTCGGTGAGGACCGTCGCGGCGGCCCTGTTCCACGCGATCAAATCCCATGTCGCCGTGCGAATAAAAGCGGGACTGTATTCCAGCGTATCGAGCACCCGTTGCAGACGGGGTGAGATACCTTCGGGCGCATGATAGCGGACTTCGGGTGGCCGGCCTAGGCCGAGCAGAAACAGATGTTCGCGCTCCACGTCGGTCAGCATCATGGCTCGGGCAATGCGATCCAGCACGTCGGCCGAGGGTGCTCCGCCGCGCCCCTGCTCCAGCCAAGTGTACCATGTGGCGCTCACATTCGCGCGCTGCGCCACTTCTTCGCGCCGAAGTCCCGGCGTTCGCCGCCGCTTCAGCGGAAAGCCGAATGCCGTAGGATCGAGCTTCGCGCGACGATCCTTGAGATAAGCCCCGAGCGAGTTCGCGTCCGTCATCCTGTTAGCGATTATACCTGTATAATCTCACTACTTTACCCGAATGACGAGCTTAGCAATATCCCGGCATTCCGAACAGGGAGTGCTTCTCATGCGCGTATTCGTCACCGGCGCCGCCGGATTTATCGGCACCGAAACTACAAAAGAACTCATCGCCAACGGGCATCAAGTCGTCGGCCTCGCGCGCTCCGAAGCGAACGTCGAGACGCTCGAGAAACTAGGCGCGGAGGTTCATCGCGGCTCGCTGCAGGACCTGGAAAGCCTGAAGCGCGGCGCAAGGGATTCGGACGGCGTGATCCATCTGGCCTTCATCCATGATTTCTCGAAATTCGCGGAGAATGGCGCGATCGACAAGGCCGCCATCGAAGCAATGGGCGACGTGCTGGCTGGCACGAACAAGCCTTTCATCGTGACCTCGGGAACGGGCCTCATCGCGCCAGGTGTGATGATCACCGAAGATATGCGACGCGATTCAAGCCCGCATGTTCCGCGCGTGTCCGAGCAGGCCGGTTTGGCCTATGCGTCGCGTGGTGTGCGCGCGATGGCAATACGCCTGCCGCAAGTGCATGGCGCCGACGGAAAAGCTGGGTTGATCACTTATCTGCTCGAGCTCGCGCGTCAAAAAGGCGCCGCTGCCTATGTCGGCGAAGGCGCCGAACGCTGGGCAGCGGCGCATAGGCTGGATGTCGCCCGCTTATACCGGCTTGCGTTGGAGAAGGGCGCGGTAGACGGAATTTACCACGCGGTTGGCGAGGAAGGCGTACCCATGCGCCAAGTCATCGAAGTGATCGGCCGCGCGTTGAATGTGCCGGTCGTTTCGATCAAGAAGGAAGAGGCGGCCGATTATTACGGGCCACTGGCAATGTTCGCCGGTTTGGACATGCCGGCCTCCAGCGCTTTGACGCAGCAGCGGTTGGGCTGGACGCCCACTGGGGCTAACTTGATCGCCGACATCGGCCAGCCGGGTTACTTCAAGGTTTGAGCGGGAGGTTGGGCGCGAAGCGGACATCGACTTCAGTGGGTCGCGCAAGCGGGGGACGCGGCCCAGCTCGTCCAGACCGCCAAGCCGTACCTCAAATCCCGAGATAGCGGTGCTGCAGATCGGGCTCGGCGACCAGTTGCTCCGACGTGCCGCTCCACACGGTGCGGCCGCGCTCGATGATGTAATGGCGGTCGGCGATGCGGGCGAGGTTTCCGACGTTCTTGTCGATCACGAGCACGGACTGGCCGCGCCCCTTCAGCATCGAGAGGCAGCTCCAGATCTCGTCGCGGATCAGGGGCGCGAGACCTTCGGTAGCCTCATCAAGAATAAGCAGCTTCGGATTGGTCATCAGCGCGCGGCCGATCGCGAGCATCTGCTGCTCGCCGCCGGAGAGCGTGACGCCCATGTTGCTGCCGCGTTCGGCGAGGCGCGGAAACAGCGCGTGGATCTTTTCCAGCGTCCAGGGATCGGAGCTGCCTTGGCGATTGCCGGAGGCCGCGACCAGGTTTTCGCGCACCGTCAGGTTGGGGAAGATCTGCCGGCCCTCGGGCACCAGGCCGATGCCGAGTTTTGCAATTCTGTAGGACGGCAGGCCGCGCACCTGTTGCCCGGCAAAGCGGATCGCACCTGACCGCGCCGGAGTCAGCCCCATGATGGAGCGGATGGTGGTGGTCTTGCCCATGCCGTTGCGGCCCATCAGCGCGATCATCTCGCCGCGCTTGATCGACAGCGACAGGCCGAACAGCACCTGGCTCAGGCCATAGCAGGTCTCGATCCCTTCGACGTCGAGCAATGTGTCAGCCAATTGGGCCTCCCTGGCGGGTCACCGCATGCTGTTCGCCGAGATAGGCGCGCTTGACCTCTTCATGCCGGCGGATCGCATCCGGGGTGTCGCAGGCAATGACGCGGCCATAGACCAGGACCGTGATGCGGTCGGCGAGCGCGAACACGGCTTCCATGTCGTGCTCGACCAGCACGATGGTGAACTCCTTGCGCAGCTCCTTCAACAACCCGACCATCCGCGCGGATTCGGTGACGCCGAGGCCCGCCATCGGCTCGTCCAGCAGGAGGAGCTGCGGCTTGGTCGCGAGCGCCACCGCGAGTTCGAGCTCACGCTGCTCGCCATGGCTGAGCTCGGAGACCAGGACATCGGCGCGCGATCCGAGCCCGACGCGCTCCAGCGCCGCACGCGCAGTATCGCGCAGATGCTTCTCCTTCCGCGCGTTGCCCCAGAAGCGGAAGGAGTGACCATCATGCGCCTGCGCCGCGAGCGCGACGTTGTCGATGGCGCTGAAATCCTTCAAGAGCGAGGTGATCTGGAACGAGCGCGCCAGCCCGAGCCGGCTTCGCCGGTAGGACGGCAACCCCGTGACATCGCGACCGGCAAAATGGATGGTGCCGGAATTCGGCATCAATTGCCCGGTCAACTGACTGATCAACGTAGTCTTGCCGGCGCCGTTGGGTCCGATGATCGCATGCAGTTCGCCGCGCGGCACTTCGAGCGACAGATTGTCGGTCGCGAGGATGCCGCCGAAACGGCGCACCAGATTGTCGACGCGAAGCAGGGGATCAGCCACGACGCACCCTCCCGAGCAGGCCCATGATGCCACCACGCGCGAACAGGACGATCAAGAGCAAGAGCGGGCCCATGATCAGCGCCCAATATTCGGTGAACTGCGACAGCAATTCTTCCAGCACGAGATAGACGATCGCGCCGATCAACGGGCCGAACAGCGAGCCCATCCCGCCCAGGATCACCATCACCATGAGATCGCCGGACCGCGTCCAGTACATCACGGCCGGGCTGACGAAATCGGTGTTGTTGGCGAGCAGCGCGCCGGCAAGGCCGCAGATGGTGCCCGCGATGACGAAGCAGGTCAGCCGGTAGCGATAGGCCGGAAAACCGATCGCCTGCATGCGCTGCTCGTTGGAGCGCACGCCCTGCACCACCAGGCCGAACCGCGAATTGACGATGCGCCAGATCAGGTAGACGCCGCCGAACAGGCAGGCGAGGCAGAGATAATAGAACTGCGTGCGGTCCGAGAGGTTGATCAGCCCGTCGAAGCTGCTGCGCTTGTAGATGGTCAGGCCGTCGTCACCGCCGTAGCGCGACAGCGCGGAGGCGACGTAATAGGCCATCTGTGCAAAGGCGAGCGTGATCATGATGAAATAGACGCCGCGGGTCCGCAACGATAGCGCGCCGATCACCAGCGCGAACAAAGCGGAGACGGCAAGCGCCACCGGCCACTGGATGAAGCCGGAGCCGATGCCCTCGGCCGCCAGGATGCCGACGGCATAGCCGCCGATGCCGAGATAGGCGGCATGGCCGAAGCTCATCATGCCGCCATAACCCATCATCAGGTTCAGGCTCGAGGCCGCCAGCGCGAAGATGACGATGCGCGTAAACAGCGTCAGGATGAAGATATTGCCTGTAACAGCCGAATAGACCGGCAGCAGCACGAGAGCGGCGCAAACGACCGCCACGACGGCGTTGCTGGCGTTGAGCTTGGACTTCATCGCTTGGCGGCCGGAAACAGCCCCTCCGGCCGCAAGACCAGTACGATCGCCATCACCAGGTAGATCAGCATCGAGGACAAAGCGGGCGCGGCGGTCGAGGCGGCGGCACCGCTCAGCACCATGCGCAGCAAATCCGGCAGGAAGGCGCGGCCGAGCGTGTCGATGATGCCGACGAAGATCGCGGCGAGGAAGGCACCGCGGATCGAGCCGATGCCGCCGATCACGATGATGACGAAGGCGAGGATCAGGATGTTCTCGCCCATGCCGATCTGCACGGTCAGGATTGGCGCCTGCATCAAACCGGCAAGGCCCGCAAGCGCGGCGCCAAGGCCGAACACCAATGTAAACAGCAGCTTGATGTTGATGCCGAGCGCGCCGGCCATCTCGCGATTGGAGGCGCCGGCGCGGATCAACATGCCGATGCGGGTGCGCATCACCACGAGATAAAGCAGCGCGGCGACCAGCAGCGCGACGACGATGATCGAGAGCCGGTAAGCCGGATAGTAGACGCCGGGCAGAAGCTGCACCGGGGTGGTCAGCCATGTCGGCAATGGCAGCGCTAGGCCGGCCGGCCCCCAGATCAGCCGCACCATGTCATTGAAGAACAGGATCAGGCCGAAGGTCGCCAGCACCTGGTCGAGATGGTCGCGGCCATAGAGATGCCTGAGTGCCACGAATTCAAGGGCGATGCCGAGCAGAAGCGTGGCGGCCAGCGCGAGGATCGCGCCGAGCACGAAGCTGCCGGTCCAGCCGACAAAGGTCGCGGCGAAATAGGCGCCCATCATGTACAGCGAACCATGCGCCAGGTTCACGAAATCCATGATGCCGAACACCAGCGTGAGCCCGGCCGCCAGCAGGAACAAGAGCAGGCCGAACTGCAATCCGTTCAGAAGTTGTTCGATCAGAAGGAACATCGGCGACTTATATCAGCCTCACAAACAAAACAGCGGCAGCGCGGAGGCGCCGCCGCCCTGCTCCCTCGCCCCGCACTTGCGGGGTCGAGACGAGCGAAGCTCGCTCTGAGAGGGCCGGGGTGACGGGCTGCCTCCGCGAGCACCGCGCCCGCGGAGAGTCCCCCTCACCCGGATCGCAAGAGCGATCCGACCTCTCCCCGCAAGCGGGGCGAGGTGACTTACCCTCACTTCATCGGACACTTGTCGTGGAACCGGTCCTGGTCGTTCTCGACGATGGTTGCCACCGTCTTCAGCGATAGCTGACCGTCCGCGTCCTTGACCACGTCCTGCAGGTAGAAATTCTGGATCGGGATGTGGTTGTTGCCATATTTGAACGGGCCGCGCAGCGACTTGAAGTTCGCCTTCTCCATCTCCGCCTTCATCGCATCCTTCTTGGTCAGGTCGCTCTTCACCGCGACGACCGCGCTGTTGATGAGCTGGGCGGCGTCATAGGCCTGCGCGCCGTAATAGGTCGGGCGCAGGTTCGCGTATTTCTTGCGGTAATCGGCGACGAAGCGCTTGTTCTCTTCGTTCGGCAGGTCGTTCACCCATTCCTGGGCCCCGGGAATGCCGAGCGCGTTTTCCTTTTGCAGCGGCAAGGACAATTCGTCGATGGTGAAGGCGGTATAGAGCGGGATCTGCTGCTTGATGCCGGCCTGCACATACTGGTTGAGGAACTGCACGCCGGCGGCGCCCGGATAGAACACGAAGATCGACTCGGCCTTCGAGTTGCGCGCCTTGGTCAGCTCGGCGGAGAAATCGAGCTGGCTCGGCCACACCGTATATTCTTCGCCGACCACCTCGCCCTTGAAGGTGCTCTTGACGCCCGCGAGCATGTCCTTACCGGCGGCATAGTTCGGCCCGATCAGGAATACCGATTTCACGCCCTTCTGGTTCATGTAGAGGCCCATGGCGGCGGGCGTCTGGTCATTCTGCCAGGAGGTCGAGAAGACGTAAGGAGAGCAAAGCTCGCCGGCGAGCTGGGACGGACCGGCGTTGGCCGAGATCAGGAAGGTCTTGCTGTCGACGGCGGTCTTCAGCGAGGCCAAGAGCACGTTCGACCAGATGTAGCCGACAATGAAGTCGACCTTATCGGACTGCACCAGTTTCTCGGTCTTCTGCTTGCCGACATCCGGCTTCTGCTGATCGTCCTCATAGATCACCTCGACCGGCTTGCCGTCCATCTTGCGGCCGAGATGGTCGAGCGCCAGCTCGAACGAGTTCCGCATGTCGTTGCCAATGACGGCGGTCGGACCGCTGAAAGTCGAGACAAAGCCGATCTTGATCGTGTCAGCCGCAATCGCGGGCTGCGCCAGCGCCAGCGCGGTCACGCCCGCCAGCCAAAATGACGTTTTCATGTTCACTCCCCTCCTCAACCATTCCAACCGGCCCGCCAGGCGGGTGAACCGTCCGGCGGCGCCATCCGTGCCCCCGTCACTCCCGCTCAGGGTGACGTGTTTTGTGCGCGGAATCCTGACTGGGCAGCAAGCGTGAACCGAAGGCGGCGTTTAGAACCTTCGGCGCATGCTCGCGCCTGATCTGCACCATAATTCGTAAAATGTGAGGCTGGCAAGAATTATAGTGCCGGTTGCCCGGGCAACCATTGTCGCAGTTTTGAGCTGCTGCCGGCCGCCTTTCGCGGCGCCCCACTACACGAGATAGTCCGCGTCCTCGATGACGTAGGACGCGTGGCGGAAATCCCGGATATTCGCGACCCTGTCGGCCCGCCAGTCCAGCAGCACGAAATATTTCGGCCGCGCTGCGCCGGGAGCCGTAGGGTCGAACACCAGGATCGCGGGACGGCCTTCCACAAGCCCCGGCACCAGATGCCAGTCGCTGGCCTTGGCGTAATTGCCGAAATAGCGCGAAACCTCGGCTTTGCCATTGAGCCGGGTCCTGCCGACGAGATCAAGCTTGATGTCGTCGGCGATCATGGCGCGGATGGCGTCGAAATCGCGGGCGTTGAAATGCGTGACATAGGCGGAAAGACGGGCCCGATCGGCGTCCGTCAGCTTCGGCCGCGGCGCGTCGTCGCCTTCTTGCGCGAGCTGGCGCAGCCGGATCCGGCCACGGTGCAGGCTGGCCTTTGCCGCCACCAGGCTCAGGTCCATGATCTCGCAGACTTCCGCCAGCGAATAGCCGAGCACGTCCCTCAGGATCACGCTGCTGCGCTGCGCCACCGGCAGTCGCATGAAAGTGCGCAGGCTGGCGGCGGCGATCTCGCGGCGGGCGATGTCGTCGAGCTCGTCGGCCATCATGTCGACCTCCTCCGCCGACTGGAGCGCGGCCTGCCGATGGCGGCGACGCAGGAAATCGAGCGCGGCGTTGTGCGCTATCCTGAACAGCCAGCCTTCCGGGTTTTGGATCTCCCCAGCCAAAGGAAACGCTTCCACCGCCTTGATCAGCGCATCCTGCAACACGTCCTCACCGTCGATCACCGAACCGACCATGCGGGAGCAGTAGCGGTGCAGCCGCGGCCGCAGCACGACCAGGAGGCTGTCGAGACTCGCGGCCACCGATGCATCGGACACTGGCGTCATTCTCCCTGCTCAGGATCATGCTCCAGCATACGGTAGTTGCCGACCACTTTGGCGCTGCGAACCAGTGGCGGCTCGGCGCAACGGTCGCGAATGCCGCTCTGGAACGCCTTGAACGCGGCGAGCTGCGGCAACGGGCTGGACCCGTCGTCGGATGCGGTCTCCACGACATGGATGAACGTGTCGTCCTCCAGCCGCAGCGTGAGATAGCGCACACCATCGGGCTTTGCCGCCTTCAGTTCCGCAAACACCGCCGCAACCAGTTCGGCGTTCGTATCGGCCATTTCGGGCTTCGCCTTGTACCTGATCAGCCTGGTCGTCATCGTCCTCTCCCTGGTTCGAGCCGCGATGCGGAAGCCATCGCGCATCCCAAGGACGTTTGGCGACGGTCAAAGGATACGGTCCTAGGGAAGAATTTTTGCGCTCCTAGGCGCCGTCGCGGATCACGGCCGCGGCACCACGGAAGGCCTGAGCCATACGTTTTCGCTATCGTGCGATTAGAAAGAAGCGCCTTGGAACAACTGCACAAATGAATACATAATCTACCCGGAGATACCGAGAACCCCGGGGCCATAATCCATGACGACGCCGTCGAAAGATCCGCATCACGTGGTGATCGTCGGCGCAGGCTTTGGTGGCTTGGAGGCGACGTTTGGGCTCGCCGGCGCGCCGGTGAAGATTACCTTGATCGACCGTCGCAATCATCATCTGTTCCAGCCACTGCTTTACCAGGTCGCGACCGCTTCGCTGGCGACCTCCGAGATCGCCTGGCCGATCCGCCACCTCCTGCGCGACCGCCGCGAGGTGACGACACTGTTCGCCAACGTCAACAGCATCGACGCCGAAGGCAAGCGTGTCGTGCTCGATGACGGCGACAGCGTCCCCTATGACACGCTGATCCTCGCGACCGGCGCACGCCACGACTATTTCGGTCACGACGAATGGGAACCGTTCGCACCAGGCCTGAAAACGCTGGAGGATGCCACCACGCTCCGGCGCCGCATCCTCGTCGCCTTCGAGCGCGCCGAGCGCGAGACCGATCCGGCGCGGCGCGCGGCGCTATTGACCTTCGTCATCGTCGGCGCCGGTCCGACCGGCGTCGAAATGGCCGGCACCATCGCCGACCTCGCACGCGACACGCTGGCGCCTGACTTCCGCAACATCGACACCCACAAGACCCGCGTCGTTCTGATCGAGGCGGGCTCGCGGGTGCTCGCAGGCTTTCCCGACGATCTCTCGACCTACGCGCAGCGTTCGCTCGAAAAGCTCGGCGTCGAGGTGATGCTGGGCGCGCCGGTCACCGAATGCGACGCCGACGGCGTGGTCTATGGCGGCAAGAGATTGGAGGCGCGGACCATCATCTGGGCTGCCGGCGTGCGCGCCTCACGGGCCGCCGAATGGCTCAACGCGCCGGCCGACCGCGCCTATCGGCTGCAGGTCAATCCCGACCTCACCGTCCCCGGTCATCCCGACATCTTTGCGATCGGCGATACCATCACGATCTCCGGTCCCGACGGCAAGCCGGTGCCCGGCATCGCACCGGCGGCGAAACAGGAAGGGCGCTACGTCGCGACGCTGATCAGGGCGCGGCTCGAAGGCCGCACGCTGCCGCCATTCCGCTACAAGCACCAGGGCAGTCTCGCCCAGATCGGCAAGCGGCTGGCCGTCATCGATTTCGGCTGGCTCAAGCTGCGCGGCGCCATCGCCTGGTGGATCTGGGGCATCGCCCACATCTACTTCCTTATCGGCATCCGCCACCGCCTCAGCGTCGCGCTGAGCTGGCTCTGGATTCACGCCCGCGACCAGCGCGCGGCCCGGCTGATCACCCAGGGCAGCAGCAAGGTGGCGCGATAGCCTCAACCAAGAAGAACCGCTGGAACGTCCTTATTGCGAGGCCGCGCCCCCGCAGCGATGATCGAAGAAATGAGCACTCAACCCTCCCCCAGGAAGCCGCGCCGGCCGAGACCCGCGCAAGCTGCGGCTGTCAATTCCGGCCCAACGCTCGATCTCGATCGCTACGTGCCGGCCTTCGTCACCTTCATTGCCAACAAGCTCTCCAACAGCGCCACCTCGTTCTACCAGCGTCATTTCGGCGTCAATGTCACGGAGTGGCGGATCATGTCGCAGCTCGCGATCGAGCCGGGCATCCCCGCCTCGCGCATCTGCCACATCATCGGCTTCGACAAGGGACCGGTGAGCCGGACGCTGGCGCTGTTGCAGAAGCGCGGGCTGGTCGCGATCCGCGCCAACCCGAACGACGGCCGCAGCCATTCGATCACGCTGACGGCCAGAGGCCGCGCCATCCATGACAAGGTCATCGTCGCCGCGCTCGATCGCGAGCGTCGGCTGTTGTCCTGCCTGCGCAAGGACGAGCGGGAGATGCTGATCGATCTGTTGCGCCGGCTGCACAACAATCTCGGCACGGTGACCGGCCAGACCGGCTCCTGACGCTTTGCCCGGTGTCAGCCGGCGCAGGCGATCCATTCACGCGAGGTATCGTCATCCAGCATCGCCACCGCGTCCGCGCGGCGCGTCAGCACCGCGCGCTGGTTGATGTAGCCCTTGTCGGTGATCTCGCCGCCGTCGACGGAGGCGGGCTCCGCAAGCAACAGCGCGCGCGTGGCGTGGCCGGAGGAGTTGCCGCCCTGCGCCTTCAGTCTTGCAAGACCCTGCGCGATCGCGCCGCGGATCGTTTCGTGGCCGATCACGTCGGAAACATCGGCGCTGTCGGGCAAGCCGGCCTGCGCGCGGCAGGCGGCGACGTTGGGGAATACCAGGAAGCGAACTTCGTCGCCGCCATGGCCGGTGACGACGATGTCCTGCGCGAGCGGCGCCAGTGCGGCGATGCCGGCGACGCGCAGCGTGCCGACGCTGACCCAGGTGCCGGAATTGAGCTTGAAATCCTCGGCAACGCGGCCATCGAAGAACAGCCCGCGTTCGGGCTGTTCCGGATCGGCAAACCTCACGGCATCGCCGATCCGGTAAAAGCCCTCCTCGTCGAATGCCTGCGCGGTCAGCTCCGGCGCCTTCCAGTAGCCCGGCGTGACATTGGGGCCGCGCACGCGCACCTCGAGCTTGTCGCCGGAGGTGACCAGCTTCAATTCGGTGCCCGGGACCGGGACGCCGATGTTGCCGGAACGCTCCGCCAGAAAATGGCAATCGGTCGCGAGCGGCGACGTCTCGGTCGAGCCCCAGGCCGACACCATCGGAAGCCGGCGCCCGACGGTCTTCACGGACAATTCTTCCAGCGCGTCCCATAGATTCTGCGGCAGCGCCGCGCCGGCATAGAAGGCGAATTTCACCTCGCCGAAGAATTTCCGGCGTAGCTCGTCATCGTCGCGAAGCGCCGCGATCAGCATGTCGAAACCGCGCGGCACGTTGAAATAGACCGTCGGCACCACGCTGCGCAGATTTGCGAGCGACGTCGCGAACAGGCCCGGCGCCGGCTTACCGCCGTCGATATAAAGCGTGCCGCCGTTACGCAGCACCAGGTTGAAATTGTGGTTGGCGCCGAAGGTGTGGCTCCAGGGCAGCCAGTCCAGGATCACGAGATCGTCGCTGTCAGCGTCGAGGAAGGTCCAGGTCTGCGCCTTGGCCTGCTGGCTCGAGGTCAGCATGCGCTGGGTGTTGATCACGGCCTTCGGCGCGCCCGTCGAGCCCGAAGTGAACAGGAATTTTGCGATGGTGTCCGGCGTCACCGCCGCGAACGCCTTTTCCACCTCCGCGGTCTCTGGCGTAGCCGCGATGGCGCGGAACGAAATCGCATCGCTGTCGTCGGCATTGCCGCTGATGATGGTGGCCGCATGCAGCGACTTGATTGCCGCGAGCGCCGCCGCGAACGGCCTGGTGGCGGAGACATAGATCGCGCCGGGCTCGAGCAGCCGGACCATGCTCTTCAGCTTGTCGAAATCCTTCGACATCAGCGAATAGGCCGGCGAGATCGCAGCCGACGGCACGCCGACATGCTGGGCGGCGAGCGCGAGCAGCGCGTGATCGATGCTGTTGTCGGAAAGGATCATTACCGGGCGTTCGGCGCTGAGGCCTTGCGCCAGGATCCAGGAGGCGAGCGAACGCACCTGCGCCAAGGCATCGGCATAGCTGACAGTGGTCCAGGGCGCCTCGACATCGGCGCGCTCGGCGAGGAAGGCCCTGTTCGGCATCTGCCGCGCCCAATGCTCCAGCCAGTCGCCGACGCAGCGCGCGCCTTCGCGCAAGGGCACGGTCGATCTCACGATGATGCTGCCGTCGCCCCGCCGATCGGCAACGATCGCGGGCACGGCAAACAGATGATCGGGATTGTCCCCGCGCGCGGCGGCAATCGTCATGGTTTCCTCCTCGCCCGTCCTGACCGGGCTTGCCCGGCGCAGCTTATGGCCGCCGGCTGCAGCCTCGTTCCGGGCTGCTTGGTCATAATGTTGGGCAGGACAATTGTTGTCGTCAACAACAATCTTTTCTTGCCCCTGCTCGGGCGCTAAAAGGGACGCGGCATCGGAGGAATCACGTGGCCAACAGAGCGGCGCCGCTGCGGCTGACTTCCGCCAACGGGAAACCAGCAGGAAGACCAACAAGAAACGGCAAGGCGCGTCGAGAAGACGCGGACCGTGAGGTCGGGCTCGACGCGCTGGCCGGGCATGCCGGCTACGCAGTGCGACGATTTCAGATCTGGATCTTCCAGGATTTCATCAAGACGCTTGCGGCGGTCGATATCAGGCCGACGCAATATTCCGTCATGACCGTGATCGGCGCCAATCCGGGCCTGAGCCAGATGGCGGTGGCGAAGCGGCTCGGGATCGAGCGCGCCAGGCTGGTGCACCTCCTGGACGGCCTCGAGCGGCGCAAGCTGGTCAAGCGAGTCCAGTCCCCGTCCGACCGGCGGTGCCACGCCTTGTATCTTACCGCGCAAGGCGAGACATCGCTGCGTCAGTTCAAGCGGCTTGCTGCCGAGCACGAACGTCACGTAGCCGAGAAGATCGGCAAGGAGAACCGGGAGCGCCTGCTTCACATCCTCTCCTGCTTCACCTGACCCCCGGCGCGGGGCGTACCTCGCCTCAAATCGCCCTGCCCAATGATTGGGCAATCCCGTTGCGGCGGATTGCCTCCTGGAACTCTTGCCAATTCCCACGCCTGCCCTAAGCGGCTGATCTTGCATGCCGATTCCAGTAACCGCGCCCGGATCGGAAATGTACACAATGGCACATCGCTTGCTTCGGTCGGGCTTGGGTTTTGTCAGGCCGGGCGCCGTCGATCGTGGCGGAGATCGGTCGACCAACGGACGGGGCACCACGTGACAGAAACCGCCGCTGAGATCGTCGCTGCGCATCGCGCCGGCACCATGACACCTGCGCAAACGGTCGCGCGCAGTTTTCAGCGCGTCCGCGACCATGGCGATCCCGCCATCTTCATCACCCTGCGCGACGAGAAGGAGGCGCTGGCGGAAGCCGCAGCGTTGGCCGGCAAGGACGCCGCGCGCCTGCCGCTCTATGGCGTGCCGGTCGCGGTGAAGGACAATATCGACGCGCGGGGGATGCCGACCACGGCGGCCTGCCCCGCCTTCTCCTACATGCCGACGCATGACGCCACCGCAGTGGCACGGCTGCGCGAAGCCGGCGCGATCATCATCGGCAAGACCAATCTGGACCAGTTCGCAACCGGTCTCGTCGGCGTGCGCTCGCCCTACGGCATCCCCAGGAATCCGGTCCGCGACGACCTCATTCCGGGCGGATCGAGCGCGGGATCGGCGGTCGCGGTCTCCGCCGGACTGGTGCCGCTGGCGCTGGGCACGGACACCGCGGGAAGCGGCCGCGTGCCGGCGATGCTCAACAATATCGTCGGATTGAAGCCGAGCCTCGGATTGATCTCGACCGCGGGCCTGGTGCCGGCCTGCCGCACGCTCGATTGCATCTCGGTCTTCTCACTCACCGTCGACGACGCCATGGCTGCGCTCAAGGTGATGGCCGGCCCCGATGGCGCCGATCCCTTCTCGCGCGAGCGGCCGCTTGCCGGGATGACGGAGTTTCCCGCCGAGCTTCGGCTGGGCATCCCCCGCAAGGGACAGTTGATCTTCTTCGGCGACCGCCAGTCAGGGCAGCTTTACGCGGAAGCGGTCGAGCGCTGGGCCGCGCTCGGCGCGACGCTGGTCGAATTCGACCTCGAACCGTTCTATGAGACCGCGCGGCTGCTCTACGAAGGCCCATGGGTCGCCGAGCGTTATCTGGTGATCCGCAATCTGCTCGCCTCCTCGCCGGAGTCGATCCACCCGGTCACGCGCGAGATCACCGCAGCCGGCGCGCGGCTGAGCGCTGCCGAAACCTTCGCGGCGCTCTACCGCCTGCAGGCACTGCGCCGGATCGCCGAGCGCGCTTTCGCCTCGATCGACGCGATCGTGCTGCCGACAGCGCCGACGGTCTATTCAACCGCGCAGGTATTGGCCAATCCGATCGAGCTCAACAGCCGGCTCGGCACCTATACCAATTTCGTCAACCTGCTCGACCTCTGCGGCCTGGCGCTGCCGTCGGCGATGCGGCCCGACGGCGCGCCGTTCGGCATCACGCTGCTGGCGCCGGCCGGCCGCGACGCGCTGCTTGCCAGCATCGGCCGCGTCTTCCATGCCGACACCAGGCTGCCGATCGGCGCGAAGTCGCTGCCGCAGCCGCCGCTCGGTCCGCTACCGCCATCAAGCGGCGAGGACATTCCGATCGCCGTTGTCGGCGCGCACCTGTCCGGCATGGCGCTGAACGGCGAATTGCGCACGCTCGACGGATGTTTGCTCGAGGAGGCCACGACCGCTCCGGACTACAGGCTCTACGCGCTCGGCACCACGCCGCCGAAACCCGGCATGCTGCGGGTCGAGGCGGGCGCGGGATCGGCGATCAAGCTCGAACTCTGGGCGCTCTCACCGGCTTCCTTTGGCAAGTTCGTCGCCGCGATCCCGCCGCCGCTCTCGATCGGCACGATCCGTCTCGCCGATGGCCGCGAGGTGAAAGGCTTCCTCGTGGAGCCAGCGGCCATCAACGGCGCGCGCGACATCTCCGCCTTCGGCGGCTGGCGCGCATTCGTGGCGGAGAACGCTACGGTCTAGCCGTCATTGCGAGCGCAGCGAAGCAATCCATGCCGCCGCTTGTGGAGAGATGGATTGCTTCGCTGCGCTCGCAATGACGCGGAGAAACGTTTCCGACAACACCGATTTCGTAGGGTGGGCAAAGCGAAGCGTGCCCACCACCACGAGCAGTGCGTGAGATGGTGGGCACGCTTCCGCCTTCGCTCTGCGAGCTACGGCGGACAAGTCGCTTTGCCCACCCTACGAAACTACACCGAGACCGCGTAGATCTCGTATTCGCCGCGCACCAATGTGATATGGGCGCGCATCGCGGCGGCGGCGCCGGTCTTGTCGCCGCGCAGGATCGCGACCACGACGCGGTCGTGCTCGGCGTGCGATTTTGCCAATCGGCCGAGATTGCGGAACTGGGCGCGGCGGAACGGCTGCACGCGGACCCGCGTCGCCAATGTCATCTCCGCAATATAGTCGTTGTGCGAGCCGGCATAGATCGTGTTGTGGAAGCGCTCGTTGACCTCGTGAAAGCGCTCGGGATTTCCGGTGTAGCTGAGCACGCGCAATTCCTCATGCACGGCTTCGAGTGCATGCCGGTCCGCAGCCGTCATCCGCTCGGCGGCGAGCGCCGCGCACAGCGCTTCCAACTCCGCCATCGCCTCGAACATGCCGGTAAGCCGTTCGACCGAGGGCCGCGCCACCACCGCGCCGCGATGGGCGCGCGCTTCGACCAAACCACTTGCGGCAAGCTGACGCAGCGCCTCGCGCACCGGCGTGCGCGAGACATTGAAGCGGCGCGCGATATCGGTTTCATCGAGCGGCGAGCCCGGCCCGAGCGCGCCGCGCACGATCTCATCGGCAAGCTGCAGGCGCAGCTCCTCGGCGCGCGTGGTCTTGGATTGTTGCGGAAACGGACGGTCGACGCGCCGCACCAGCATTTCCGGTCCGGCGGCAGCAGGGCTACGCGGAAGATCGTCCAGACTCATGTCTTCGGATCCTTCGGTTCGTCGATGATGCTGACATGGGCGGCGACGATTCTCCAGCCCTCGGGGAAGCGTATCCACGTCTGCATCTGCCGCCCCACCTTGCCCGGTGCGGAGTCGCGAAAGAACAGCGTCGAGGCGACCGCGGTGTCGCGGCCGTAGGTCGATATCACGGTCTTGTCGGTCCGGCGATTGAGCCCGACCGACGAGCGCCCCGCGCGGAACGCCATGATCGCGTCATAGCCATAGAGATTTTCGCCCATGCCGTAGCGCAGCGTGCGCTTGTCGTTGCGGAACAATTCGTCGAGCACAGCGACGTCGTTCGACACCAGCGCCTTCTCGTAGCGGTCGAATTGCGCGGTCACTTCGGCAAGCACGTCGGGCAGATCGATTTCCATTCGCTAGATTCCTCGCGGCGGCGGCGCGGCGGCCGCACCCATGTGCTCCAGAGCGTAGGCGACCCGCAGCGCGATGTCCTCGCGCCACGGCGCGGCGATGATCTGCACGCCGATCGGCATCGGCTCGAGTGGAACCGGGACGGCCACCACCGGCAGGCCAATGAACGAAATCGGCTGGGTGTGGATGCCGATATTGGCGCGCACCGGCAGTTCGACTCCATCGAGCGTAAAATTCACCTGCCCAAGCTTCGGCGCCACACAGGGCGTCGCCGGGGCCAGGATCACGTCGACCGCCCTGAACAGCTCCAGCACCTTCTCGCGGTACCAGCGCCGGAACTTTTGCGCCTTGTCGACATAGGGCGCCGGAATCATCGCACCCGCGATCAGGCGATCACGCACCGCGGGATCGAAATCATTCGGCCGCTTGCGCAGGCGGTCGAGATGCAGCGAAGCACCTTCCGTCGTCGTGATGACGTAGGCCGCCGAGCGGGCGCGCGCGGCTTCCGGAATCTCCACCATTCGCGTCGCGTTGAGCGCCTTGGCGATGCGGCCAACGGCTTCAACCGCTTCGGGGAAGACGTTCTGCTGGAAATAGCCGCCAGCAATGGCGATGCGGAGATCACCGATGCCTTGCGCGAGCTGTGGCATCACCGGCTCGACCGGCCGCGTGGTGCAGGCGGCGTCATCTGCATCAGACCCCTGCATCGCATCATAGGCGAGCGCGAGATCGCGCGCGCTTCGCGCCAGCGGGCCGAGATGATCGAAGCTTGCGACAAATGGAAACGACCGCGCGCGCGACAACCGGCCATAGGTCGGCTTCAGGCCGAAGGTACCGCAGAAGGACGAGGGCACGCGGATCGAGCCGTTGGTGTCGGAGCCGAGCGCGATCGGTACCAGTCCGCCGCCCACCGCACTGCCGGAGCCGCCCGAGGAGCCGCCGGTCATCCGCGTCGCATCGTGCGGATTGCGCGACGGGCCGTCATGCACGTTCTCGCCGGTGAAGTCATAGGCGTATTCGCCCATGTTGAGCGCGCCGACCAGCACGGCACCGGCCGCTTCCATCCGTTCGATCAGCGTCGCATCGCGCGCGGCCGGCGGCAGATCGCGGTTGATCTTCGATCCGGCGCGGGTGGAGATGCCCTGTACGTCGAACAGGTTCTTCACTGCAAAGGGGACGCCCGCGAGCGGGCCGACGCCTTGGCCGGCCGCGATGGCCGCATCGACGGCTTTGGCCTTGGCGCGTGCGCGATCGGCGGTGATGTCGGTGAAGGCGTTGAGCACGGCATCGTGCTTTGCGATGCGGGCGAGCGCCGCCTCGGTTGCTTCCAGTGCCGAGAGCTTTCGCGTGGCGACGGCCCCTGCGATGTCGGCGGCGGACGGGGATTGATCGGTCATTGCGCTATCAGGCGGAGTAGACACTGGCCGGCTCGGTCTCGTCGGGAAGCGGGAATTCGTCCACCAGCCGCGCCAGTCTCAGCGAGACTTCGAGATTGGCACGAATCGCCGGCCGCCAGGCGTCCTCGACCGGTAGCCCCATCGCCCTCGCGACGGCGTCGATATAGTCATCCAGCTTGTCGGCAACCATCACGCTCCCACCCGGCGATCTCAACGCACCCATGATCCGATTACTTGAATCGGACCACAAACTCATCTGTTTTATCGAGCGTTTGGAAAGCCTGCTTGCCCGTTTTCTTCCCGGAGACTGCTCAATGAACAGGCAACGGCGGATGCGGGATCGCCGTCAGCAGCTCCTTTGTATAGGCATCCTGCGGATCGCCCAAGACCTTTTCGGACGTGCCCTGCTCGACGATCTTTCCGCCGCGCATCACGATGACGCGGTCGCATAACAGGCGCACGACGTTGAGATCGTGCGACACGAACAGATAGCTCATCCCCATCGACTGCTTGAGATCCTGCAACAGGTTCAGCACCACCGCCTGCACGGAGACATCGAGTGCCGCGGTCGGCTCGTCGAGGATGACGAGCTTCGGATGCAGCGCGATGGCCCGCGCGATGCCGACGCGCGCCTTCTGCCCGCCGGACAGTTGGTGCGGGAAGCGGTCGAGCAAATTGACCGGCAGGCCGACCAGCGTGGCGAGTTCCTCGCAGCGGGCGCGCAGCGCGTCGCGGCCCCTGATGTCGCCGAGCTGCATGATCGGGTCGACGATCGCACGCGCGGCGGTGAAGCGCGGGTTGAGGCTGTCGGTCGGATCCTGGAACACCATCTGGATGCGGCTGCGCAGCGGCAATCGCGCAAAGGATTGCGGCTTGATCTCGCCGATCTCGTCGCCATCGAAGGCGATGCGACCGGAGGTCTGGTCGAGCAGCCGCATCACCATCATCGATGTCGTCGATTTGCCGCATCCGGATTCGCCGACCAAGCCGACGCTTTCGCCGTGGCCGACATGGAAGCTGATGCCGTCGACGGCGCGGAACACTTCTTGTTCCACCGGCGGCTTGCGGCCGAACAGTTTTGACAGCACCGCGTTCGCGCCCTGGCGGGGATATTCCTTGACGAGCTTTTCGACCAGGAGAAGGGGTTCTGCCTTCTCGTCACCCCTGGGCTTGACCCGGGGGTCCATCCGTTCAGAAGAAGAGTCTTTCGAAGATTGATGGATGGCCGGGTCAAGCCCGGCCATGACGGAGGGCGTATCGTCCTCCGGCAGCAAATCGCGCAAGGAGACACCGATGCGCGGCGTCGCGCGCATCAGCTTCTTGGTGTAGGCGTGCTCGGGCCTGGCAAAAATATCGGCCGATTTTGCCGTCTCGACCACGCGGCCCTTTTCCATCACCACGACGCGGTCGCAATAGGCGGCGGCCAAGCCGAGATCATGCGTGATCAGGATGGTCGACATCGACCGCCGTTTCGTCAGCTCGACGATCAGGTCCATCACCGCCTTCTGGGTGGTGACGTCGAGACCGGTGGTCGGCTCGTCCGCGATCAGAAGCTGCGGATTGCAAGCCAGCGCGAGCGCAATCACGACGCGCTGGCACATGCCCCCCGAGAGCTCGAACGGATAGGCGTGATAACGCTCGCGCGGGCGGGCGATCTTGACCTGCTCGAGCGCCTCGATCGCCTTCTCGCCACGATCGGCCACGGTCGATTGCTGGACGTGCTGACGCAATACGTCCTCGATCTGGTCGCCCACTTTCCGGATCGGATTGAGCGCCGCGCGCGGGTTCTGGAAGATCATCGAGACTTCGCGGCCGCGCAGGTCGCGCATCTGCGTCTCGGTCGCCGCCTTCACGTCGATGCCCGAGAACATCACCGAGCCCTCGGCGATCTTGCCGGCGCGATCGAGGATGCGCATCACGGCGTAAGACGTCACCGACTTGCCCGAACCGGACTCGCCGACGATGCCGACGGTCTCGCCTTTTGCCACGGAAATATTGACGTGCTGCACCGCCTTGACGATGCCACGCCGCGTGGTGAATTCGACGGTGAGGTCCCTGACGTCGAGCAGCGGCTGCGCGGTCATGACGGGCGCCCCATTCTCAAATCGTCATGCGCGGGCTTGACCCGCGCATCCATCAAGAAATCAAGAATGCGCTTCGCACGATGGATTGCCGGGTCAAGCCCGGCAATGACGATCGGCTGAAAGAGCGAGCCCATCACGTTCTCCGCTGCGGGTCGACGATGTCGCGCAATCCGTCGCCGAGCAGATTGAAGCAGAACACGGCGATCATCAGAGCAAGGCCGGGGAACAGCGCGATCCACCATTCGCCCGACACCATGAAGCCCGCGCCTTCGGCGACCATGATGCCCCATTCGGCGGTCGGCGGGCGGACGCCGAGGCCGATGAAGGAGAGGCCGGCAGCGTTCAGGATGGCGTAGCCCATGGTGAGCGACATCTGCACGATCATGATCGGCATGATGTTGGGCAGGATGTGCACCAGCAGGATGCGGTACTCACCATTGCCGGAGAGCCGCGCCGCCTGGACGAAGCCGGCATTGCGGCGGACATTGGCCTCGGCACGGGCGACGCGCGCGTAAAGGGGGAAATTCACGATTGCGGTGGCGATGATGATGTTCTGCACGGTGTTGCCGAGCGCCGCGACGATGCCCATCGCCAGCACGAACAGCGGAAACGCCATGATGGTGTCGGCGATGCGGCCGACGATGCGGTCGGTCCAGCCGCCGAAATAGCCGGCCGCAATGCCGGCGAGCCCGCCCATCAGGAACACCAGCACTACGGACGCAACTGCAATGAAGGTATCGAGCCGAGTGGCCACGATGACACGGCTGAAGATATCGCGCCCCAATTGATCGGTGCCGAACCAGTGCGCCGCCGACGGTGGCTTCAGCGCTGCGGCGGTATCGCTCGCGAGCGGGTCGTAGGGCACGACATAGGGGCCGAACAGCGCCGCGAACACGATCACGACCAGCAGCCCGAAGGCGAAGGCGGTGACCTTGTTCTCGCCGAGCACATAGCGCGTGTGCTCGAAGACGGCTGACAGCCCCGAGGTCGGCGCCGGAGCGACGGGTTCAACGACAGGCGCAACGGTGCTCATGCTTCACCCCTCACCCTTCCAGTCGTACGCGTGGATCGATCACGCCATAGAGGATGTCGATCACCAGATTGAGCAGCACATACATGACCGCCATGGTCAGCACGAAGCCTTGCACCGGCGCAAAATCCGACGAGATCAGCGCTTCCACCGCATAGGAGCCGATGCCAGGCCAGGCGAACACTTTTTCAACCAGCACATTGGCGCCCAGCAGGAACGAGAACACCATGCTGAGCGTCGTGATGACCGGCAGCATCGCGTTGCGGAACGCGTAGGTGACGATCACCGTCCCCGGCGACAGGCCGCTGGCACGCGCAGTGCGAACGAAGTCGGAGGACAGCACGGCCAGCATCGAAGCCCGGGTCATGCGCGCGATCGGCGCCAGCGAGAAGATCGCAAGCGTCGTCGCCGGCAGGATGAGCTGGCTGAGCGCGGAACGGAATGCCTCGAAATCGCGCGCGATCAAAGTGTCGATCAGATAGAAGCCGGTCACGGTCGGCGGCGCGCTATAGAACACATCGAGCCGCCCCAACGGCGCCGGCGACCAGCCGAGCTGGAAATAGAAGATGTAGACCAGCACCAGCCCAGTAAAGAACACCGGCAGCGATACGCCGGCGGTGGTCGTGACGCGACAGAGATGGTCGATCCACGAGCCGGGCCGCGTTGCGGCGAGCACGCCGAGCGGGATTGCGATTGCGATCGACACCAGCAGGCCGAGCAGCGTCAGTTCGGCGGAAGCCGGCAGGCGGTTGCGCAATTCGGCCGCCACCGGCTGTCCCGTGGTGAGCGAATTGCCGAAATCGCCATGGGCGAGATCATTGGTGTAGCGGAAGAACTGCTCGATCAGCGGCCGGTCCAGGCCGAGCTTCTTGCGGATCTGTTCGACCGCTTCTTTGGTGGCGGCAGGCCCGGCGAAATAGGCGGCCGGATCGCCCGGCAGCGCGCGGGTCAGCAGGAAGGTGACGATGACGACCCCGATCAGGCTCGGGATCGCAAACATCAGCCGCTTGCCGATCATCGTGAGCATGGCGCGCCCTCCCTGCTCGTTCGCTACCCCTTCGCCATCGCGCGATAGTCGAGGCGGCGGTGGAACCAGTACTGATAGCCGGAGATATTCTTCTGCATCGCCACGTTGACGAAGGGCTGATACAGCGGAATGCGCGGCACTTCCGCGAAGGCGAGATCGACGAAACCCTTGACGTCGGTGTCGTAGGCCGCGGTGTCGCCGATCGCGGCAGCCTTGCGGGCGCCGTCGATGAACCTGTCCATCTCCGGCGACTTGTAGCTCATGGTGTTGAACACGGAATTGTTGCCGTGATAGCACCAGTAGAAGAAGTACTCGGGATAATCGAGCCAGCCCGAGAACACATTGGTGAACAGCGGCATCTCCTTCTTGTTCAGCTCGGTGCGCCAGTTGGCGCCGGGCACCTTGTTGATGGTGGTCTTGATGCCGATCTGCGCCAGGCTTTCCTGCACCAGCACGCAGAGCGGTTCGTTGACGCCCGCAAAATTCAGATCGAAGGAGATCGTGGTCTCGAAGCCGTTGGGATAGCCGGCCTCCGCCAGCAACGCCTTGGCCTTCTCGATGTCGGTGAAATATTTGTGCGGCTGCGGCCAGGCGACCTCGGTCGGCTTGTCCTTGGGCGCGCCGAACATCGGGTTGGCAAGCCCGAACAGCACCGCGTCCATGATCTTCTGATAGGGAATCGCGTAGGCCACGGCCTGCCGCACCTTCAGATTATCGAACGGCGGCTTGGTCACGTTCATGCCGATATACTGGATGCCGTTGGAGAACGGCAGCGACACCACGTCGAGCTTGCCGTTCGCCTTCATCTCCTGGAAATCCTTGAACGGCAGCTCATAGGAGATGTCGGCGTCGCCGCGCTCCAGCAGCGCGCGGCGGTTGCCGGCCTGCGGCACCATGCGCCAGATCACGCGCTTGATCTTCGGCATGGGTCCGCCGACCCAGGCGTCGTTGCGCTCCATGATCACTTCGGTGCCGGCGGTCCATTTCGTCACCTTGTAGGCGCCGGAGCCCGCGGTCTGCTGCTTGGTGTATTCGAGGCCCCAAGGATCTTTTTCAGAGGCGTTCTTCTTCACCAATTCGGAGTTGACGACGCAGGGCACGATGACGGCGAGATCGGGGATCGTCAGCCGGTCCTTGGTGGCGAAATCGACCCGCACCGTGGAATCGTCGACGATGACGAACTGCTCGGGCTTGGTCAGCGAGCCCGCACTCATCTGGAAGGTCGGGAAGCCGCCGACGCTGACCGCGCGATCGAGCGACCATTTGACGTCCTTCGCCGTCACTGGCGCGCCGTCGTGGAATTTGGCGTTCTTCTTCAATTTGAAGGTGACGGACATGTCGCCGACATTCATGTCGTCGGCCAGTTCACCCTTGAACCTGTCGCGGTCGTAATAGGGCACGCTGCCCGGGCCGCTCTTCATCTCGTGGGTGATCAGGCGGTCGTAGCAATTCCAGGACACTTCATAGCCGGGCACATTGGTGCCGACGCCATGGATGTCGAGATTGTTCGGACCGCCCTCGGAAACGATCAATAGCGTCTCCGAGCGCGCATCGGCCTTGGCCGGCGACCAGATCGCGGGCGCAGGCACCATCGCGCTAGCGGCTAATCCGGACGCGGACTTCAGGAAATCGCGACGTTTCATGGGTGATGCTCCAACGCCCCTGGGAAATGGCGTGGAACAGGTTCGCAAGGTTTGTGCCAAGCCTTAATGGAACGTTAGCGTACGCCCAAGTCATTGATTTAACTTTCGAATATCAAGAACGGCAAGTTCAAACGCTGCGATCGATCGTCACCTTATTGCATACAAATCGGCATATTTGCTCACTGATTAAGCTATTAATTTTGAACGCCCGTTTGTTAGGCGAGCCATTTATGTGGCCCAAATCAGCTCTTGCAGTTCCAGGAGATCGTCAGCCTTCGCTTGCCAGCCGTCGATGCAGATGTGCCGGTTCAGGTCGCTCGCGCGGTGCAACAGCATCAAGGCCATCAGCCGCCGCTTCAGCGCGAAGTCGATGTCGCTGCGGGAATAGCCAAAGCCTTCGAGCAGGCTCAGCACGCGGCGCGGCCGGCCTGCGGCCATGAATGCGCCGGGACCGAGCAGATCGTAGTCGCGCCATCCTGCCAGCACATCCCCGAAATCGATCAATCCGCAAAGGTGCCAGCGGCCGTCCCGCTGCGTCAGCATGAAGTTTTGCGGGATGTATTCGCCGGTGAGGATGACCGGCGGTTCGTGCATCGGGATCAGCTCGGCGGCGTCGCGCAAGAGATCATCGAGCCCGTCGAGGAATTTTCGCGCCAGCCCCAGCCGCTCGTGCCTGGCACGACAGCCTTCCATCTGGCTCTGCATGAACACGTCCCAGCGCGGCTCGATTGCAAGCAGCGGGCCTGGCGGCACGCGCTGAACATCGGCGATGGTCTCGCCGATCTCGGCGAGCACGCGTTCCTTGTCGGCTTCGGGCAGCGAGGGCCACACCTCCGCACCCAGGACGCCCGGCAGGCGCGTGATGATGAGATACGGCCACCGGTCGCGCTCGCCTTCGGCGACGATCTCCGGAATCGGGATCTTGACCCGTCCGCGAAGCTGCGCGAGCGATCCGCGCTCGGATACGAACTGCGCCCGCAGCACCGGCGGGAATATCTTGAGGATGAGATCATCACCGAGTCCAACGACGAGGTTGGTGCCGGTTGTGAAGACGTGAGGCGACGTGGAGGCAAATCCGCGGCTGTGGGCGATATCGATCGCGACCGGCAGCCAGCGCGATGGGTCAGCACGCCAGGTGCGAAAGGCTTCGTAGTCGGTGAAGGCGGGTAATGACCGCGTCATGAATTTGCGCCACGACGTCATTGCGAGGAGCGATGCGACGAAGCAATCCATTTCGACCCGCGCGGAGAAATGGATTGCTTCGCTTCGCTCGCAATGACGGTTGGCGAGACCAATTTCTACCTGTCCGGATTGGCGCGCTCGAACTGGCGCAGCAGCCGGTTACCGCGTTCGACGGCCAAATCGAGCGCGGCCTGCGGCGACTGCTTGCCGGAAAAGGCCTGCTCGAGCTCCTCATCGATGACACCGCGGATCAGCACGAAGGAGCCGAGCCGGATACCTTTCGAGTTCTCGGTCGGCGGCTTCAGCGTCAATTGCTCGATCCCGATCGCCGCGCCGGGGTTGTGGTCGTAGAAACCCTGCGAGCGCGTGAGCTCGTAAGCTGCGCGGGTGATCGGCAGATAGCCGGTTGCCTGGTGCCAGGCGGCCTGCACCTCCGGCTTCGACAGATAGGCGAAGAACTTCGCAACGCCTGTATATTCGGCCCGCGGGCGATCGCGCAGCACCCATAGCGTGGCGCCGCCGATGATGCTGTTCTGCGGCGCGCCGGTGACGTCCGGCCAATAGGGCAGCATGCCGTAGCCGACCTCGAATTTCGAGTTGGCCTTGATATCGGCGCTGGTGCCGGACGAGCCGATGAAAATGCCGCATTCGCCCTTCTGGAAGCGCGGCTCGGCCGCCTGCCCGCGACCGCTATAGTCGAACACCTTGGTGGCTTGCCATTCCACGAGCTGGGCGATGTGCTTCACCATCAGCGAATTGTTGAAGATGAGTTTCGCATCGAGCCCGCCGAAACCGTTGGCCTTGGTCGCGATCGGCACATTGTGAAAGGCTGAAAAATTCTCGACATTGATCCAGGATGGCCACGACGTGGTGAATCCGCAAGGAGCACCGGCCGCGCGCAACCGCTTTGCCGCCGCGCCGAGTTCGGGCCAGGTCTTGGGCGCCACCTCCGGGTCGAGGCCGGCGGCGCGAAACAGATCCTTGTTGTAATAGAGGATCGGCGTCGAGGCGTTGAACGGAAACGACAGCAGATTGCCGCTGAGGTCGGCGTAGTAGCTGGTCACGGTCGGCAGGTAGGCCGACGGCAGGAACGGCTCGGACTGGTCGCGCATCAGCTCGAACACCGGATAGATCGCGCCGCGAGCCGCCATCATGGTGGCGGTGGCGATCTCGTTGACCTGGACGATAGCGGGCTGGCTGCGCGAGCGGAAAGCGAAGATCGCCGCCGTGACCGTTTCGGTGTAGTTGCCCTTGTAGCTCGGCACGATCCGGTAGTCGGACTGGGACGCGTTAAAATCGGCAGCGAGCTTCTCGACCTGCTTGCCGAGTTCTCCCGACATCGCGTGCCACCACATGATCTCGGTCGCGGCATGCGCGGGAGATCCGAGCAGAGTGGCCGCAAGCGCCGCTGGGTATAGGAATCTCATAAACGATGTCACGGTGCGCCAATCCAGGCTTTCGCGCTTGAGAAGCAAAATCAAAATCACTTTTGCCCCTGATTAAGGCTGCGTCGTTACGGTTGCAATCCGGCAAAACGTCGGAATGGCCGATTAACCGTAGATCGTCGGATAGCTATCTTTCCGGCTTCTGCTAAAAAGTATTGAACCTTTTCTTCCTGCCACAGACCATATCACAAGGGGATTTGTAGCCTGTGTACCGCCGCGCCGGCCTTTCGCGGATCATGAAGCTTGTTGTCGCGCTGCTGCTGACGGCGGTCGCAACGGGTGCGGCTGCGCGCGAGTTTCGGGCTTCCGATACCCAGAGCGAGGACTATCCGACCGTCCAGGCGCTGCGTTACATGGGCAGCCTGGTGGAGGAGCGAAGCGGTGGCCGTCATCATGTGCGGGTGTTTCACTCACGGCAGCTTGGCGAGGAAAAAGAAACGCTGGAGCAGACGCGGGCGGGTGCGATCGACATCAACCGCACCAATGTGGCGCTGATCGGCGCCATGGTGCCCGCGGCCAACGTGCTGGCGATGCCCTTCCTGTTCCGCTCGGTTGAACATTTGCAGAAGGTGCTGGATGGCCCCATCGGCAACGAGATCCTCAACTCATTCGAGGCCTACGGATTCGTCGGCTTGGCCTTCTATGATTCGGGCGCGCGCTCGATCTACAACAGCGCCCGTCCGATCCGTTCGCTCGACGACCTCAAGGGCCTGCGGATTCGGGTCCAGCAGTCGCAGCAGATGTCGGACATGATCCGCGCGCTCGGCGCCGAACCGGTCGAGCTGCCCTACGGGCAGGTCAAGACCGGCCTTGCCACTGGATTGATCGACGGCGCCGAGAACAACTGGCCGTCTTTCATCACCGCCGATCACTACAAGTTCGCAGGCTTCTATACGCTGACCGAACATACGATGAGCCCGGAAGTGCTGGTGATGTCGCAAAAGGCGTGGGCGAGCCTGTCGGTCGAAGACCAGGCGCTTTTCCGCGAGGCTGCGAAGCGCTCCAGCACCTTCATGCGCGAGAAGTGGAAGGACCTCGACGAGCGCTCGCGCCAGCGGGCCGAAGCCGCAGGCGTGAAGATCGTCAGCGATTTCGACCGCAGGCCGCTCGAGGCGGCGATGGCAGGGCTCTACGCCAAAGCGCAGCGCGACCCCGCGATCGCGTCATTGATCGAGCGCATCCGCAAGGTGGAGTGAAGCAAGCTTGGCAGCGCCCGGACAGGATGGAGCAGTGGGACGGCAGGCGAGCCTCGCCGCGCGCGGCCGCGTGCACATCGTCCAGATGCTGCGGGCGGTGCCGATCCGCTGGCGCATCCTGTCGATCGCGCTGTTGAACTCGGCGGTCGTGGTGGTGCTGGCGGCATTGATCTGGAACGGCGCCACCGTGCTGCGCTCGGCCTGGGAGGACGTCCGGCAGGTCCGGGAATCCGACAAGATCCTGGCCAAGCTCGAAACCGAGACCAGCCGGCTGCAGAACCTGATCCACCGCTACATCAACCAGCCGAGCCCCGAGCTGTTCGCCGAGATCCTGCTGTTGCGCGAAGCCGTGCTCGGCACGCTGACCACGCGCGCCGCCACCGACCCGATGCTGTCAGGGTCGGTGGAGCAGCTCGAGCGCGTCACCAGCCGCTTCCTGGACGGCTTCGGCGAATTGCGCGCCGTGCAGGCAAAGATCACCAAGACCTATGAGGAGCAGGTGCTCGGGCCGGCCAAGGACATGGCCGGTCTTTACTCCATCATCGAAGGCGCCACCGGCCATCGCGACGCGCTGATCTGGCCATCGCTCGGCAAATCCCGCGAGGCCTTCACCGCGATGCTGGTGGCGGCGAATGCCTATTATCTGTCGCTATCGAGCGCATCCGCCGAAGAGGCCCGCCGCAACACCGAGACGATCGAGAAGACGATCCCGGTCATGATCGACCTCGCCGACAACGACCTGCAGCGCCTGGCGCTGGCGCGGCTGAACAAGCGGACCGAAGCGTTGCGCGAGGGATTGGGAAAACTGACCGAGCAGCTCGCGAGCCGCACCGAGCTATTGCGCAACACCATCGACGCGAGCCAGGCCGACGCCATCGGCGTCATCGACGATCTCTCGATCAACATGCGCCAGCGCGAGCAGAAGGCGCAGGAAACCTTCGACCGGACGCTGTCGGACATTTCGCGCCGTGTGCTCTCGATCGCGGTGATCTTCCTCGGCATCATCGTTTCCGCGGGCGTCCTGATCGCGCTGTCGATCCGCCTGCCGCTGCAGCAGATCATGGCCTCGATGCACGCCATCACATCGGGCAATTACGATCGCCGCGTGCTGGGCACCGACGCCAAGGACGAGGTCGGCGCCATGGCGCGCGCGGTGGAAGTGTTCCGCGAGAATGCGATCGCCAAGCGCCAGGCCGAAGACGAATTGCGCGCCGCCAAGGAACGGGCCGAGAGCGCGCTGCTCGAACTCAATACGGCCCAGCAGAACCTGATCGATGCGGAGCGGCTGGCGGCGCTCGGCGGCCTGGTTGCCGGCGTCGCCCATGAGGTGAACAATCCGATCGGCATCAGCCTGACGGTGGCCTCGAGCTTTGCGCGCCGCACCGAGATATTCGAGCACGAGCTGAAATCAGAACAGTTGCGCCGCTCCAAGCTCGACGAATTCGTGAAGAGCTCGCGCGATGCCGCGCAGCAGCTCGTCGCCAACCTGCAGCGTGCGGGCGAACTGATCCAGTCGTTCAAGCAGGTGGCGGTCGATCGCTCGCATGCCGAGCGCCGCCAGTTTTCCTTGAGCGAAGCGACCGACCAGATCGTCGCCAGCCTGCGGCCGGTGCTGAAGAAAGCCGCGATCGCCCTGACAGTCGACGTGCCGGAAGGCCTGATGATCGACGGCTATCCCGGCTCCTACGGACAAATTTTAACCAATCTTTTCCTTAACGCCGTCAATCATGCGTTCGCCGACCGGCGATCGGGGACGATCACGATTTCAGCGCGGGCCCGCGGCAGCGACGACATCGAGATCATCTTCGCCGACAACGGCGCCGGCATGACGCCGGACGTGCAACGCCAGGCGTTCGATCCATTCTTCACCACCCGGCGCAATGAAGGCGGCACCGGGCTGGGCTTGCATATTGTCTATAATCTTGTCACCCAACAGCTCGGCGGCCGCATGGTGCTGGAGTCAAGGCCGGGACAAGGCACCACTTTTCGCATTATCATGCCGAGAATCGCCAAGGGTCAGCCAACGGGTCAGCCGACGGGTCAGCCCACGATCGCGGACCAAGCCAATGACGGAACTGCTCAATGGCCGAACAGGACGATGTCCTCCACCTGATCGACGACACCGGGGTCACACCGGAGGATTCGTCCGCGCGAAAATGGAAGGTGGCAGTCATCGACGACGATGCTGCAGTGCATGAAGGCACCCGCTTCGCGCTGTCCGACTACAGCCTGAACGGGGCCACGCTGGAGATCCTGTCGGCCTATTCTGCGGCGGAAGGTCGCAAGCTGATGCGGGAGCATCCGGACATCGCCGCCGTCCTGCTCGACGTCATCATGGAGACCGACGTCGCAGGGCTCGAACTCGTCGAATATATCCGCAACGAGATCAAGAACGAGACCGTCCGCATCATCCTGCGCACCGGACAGCCGGGCCAGGCGCCGGAGCGGCGGGTGATCGTTCAGTACGACATCAACGACTACAAGGCCAAGACCGAGCTCACCGCCGACAAGCTGTTCACCTCGTTGACGGCAGCGCTGCGCAGCTACCAGCAGCTCGAGCGCATGGTGCAGACCAGGCGCGGGCTCGAGATCATCATCGACGCCGCCTCCACGCTCTACGACTTCAAATCGATGCAGCGGCTCGCCGAGGGCGTGCTGACCCAGCTCGCCTCGCTGCTCAATGTCGAATGCGCCGGCATCCTGGTGCTGCGCGATGACGGCGCCGGCAGCGAATTGTCGGTGCTGGCGGGCTCCGGCTGCTACAGCCGTTTCATCGGCACCACCAGCTCGAAATCGCTCGACCCTGATCTGCGCGAGATGGTGGAAGCCGCCTTCCAGCGTCGCAAGAACGAATTCGCCGACCACCGCAGCGTGCTCTATTTGCGCACCGGCAGCGGCCGCGAAGTCGTGGTGCTCCTGCAGGCGGAGCGCCAGCTCTCCGACACCGACCGTGCGCTGGTCGAGATCTTCAGTAGCCGCCTCTCGATCGCGTTCGACAACGTGATCCTCTACCAGCAGCTTCATGAAGCCAACACGCAGCTCGAGGACCGCGTCGCCCAGCGCACCCGCGCGCTGATGCAGGCCAACCGCCGGCTTTCGGCGCAATGGCTGAGGCTGCAGCGTGCCAACGGCTTCAAGAACGAGATCCTGGGCACGGTTGCCCATGACCTCAAGAACCCGCTCGGCGTGATCCTCGGCCGCACCGAGATGCTGACCGAATTGATCGGCGCCGGCTCGCCAAGGGAAGCGGTCGCGACCCAGGTCGAGCACATCAGGGATGCCACCAAGCGCCTGACATCGATGGTCGATCATCTGATCTCGGACGCGATGGCCGACGCCTTCGACATCACCATCCGCCGTGAACCGGTCGATGTCGCGGCTCTTATCAACGAGGTCGCCGAAGCGAACCTGCCGCTGGCGGTCAACAAGCAGCAGAGCATCTCGGTCTCCGCACCGCCGAATTTCGTGACCATGTGCGATGCCGACCGCATTCGCGAGGCGATCGACAATCTGGTCAGCAATGCCATCAAATACTCACCAATCGGCGGCAAGATCAGGGTGGTCGTCACCCATGAGGGCGACAACACGGTGATCCGGATCGCCGACGAGGGCGCCGGCCTCTCGCCGGAGGATTTGGGGCGCCTGTTCGGCCGGTTCCAGCGGCTGTCGGCCAAGCCGACCGCAGGCGAGAGCTCGACCGGGCTTGGACTTTCGATCGTCAAACGCATTATCGACATGCATGGCGGCCATGTAACTGCGCAGAGCCCCGGCCCCGGACAGGGCTCGATCTTTACGGTTACATTGCCGGCCACAGCAGAGACATCATGACCCAGAGCCCGCACATCATCATTGTTGATGACGAGGCACCGGCCCGCGAGATGGTCGGTGATTATCTCAAGATGCACGGCTTTGGCGTGACGTTGTGCGATGGCGGAAAGAGCCTGCGGAGCGTGATCGAGACCAACCATCCCGACCTCGTGGTGCTCGACCTCAACATGCCCGAGGAAGACGGGCTGTCGATCATCCGCGATCTCAAGAGCCGGATGAACGTGCCGGTCATCATGCTGACGGCGACCGCGAGCCCGATCGACCGCGTGGTCGGGCTTGAGCTCGGGGCCGACGATTACGTGGCAAAACCCTGCGAGCTGCGCGAATTGATGGCGCGGATCCGCTCGGTCCTGCGGCGGAGCACGCCGGCCAAAGTGGCCGCGCCCGAAACGACAGCCGCCAAGACCGAGAAGGAACAATTGGTCCGCTTCGGCACCAAATGGCTTGATCTGCAGGCGCAAGCGCTGCGCGACGACGAGGGCAACGAGCATCCGCTGACGGCATCCGAATTCGGGCTGCTGAAGGTGTTTGCGGCCAATCCGAAACGGGTGCTGTCGCGCGAGCGGCTGCTCGAACTGGCCAATGCGCGCGACGCCGAGGCCTTCGACCGCGCCGTCGACCTCCGGATCATGCGCATCCGCCGCAAGATCGAGATCGATCCGACCAAGCCCGCGGTCATCCGCACCATCCGCGGCGGCGGCTATCTGTTCTCACCAAGCGGCGAAAAGGCCTGATCTTCGCCCCTGCCCAATGACGGGGCGCGCGAAAACGCGTCAGGCGCCGTTCGGTTCCGCCCGGTCCGCAACTTCCCGGCAATTTTCCGCGCATTGAAATTACTGGCATTTTTGTCCCGAATGTTTCGTCGCCCACGCCCCGACGAAACAATTCTCCTACGGATGAAACCATTTTCCGCTTTTCGCGCAGACATCCCGAAACCGTGGCTCATTAACAATTCTCCCAACGAAAGCCGCCAAGGCGAACTGGGAGCCTGTCATGTCGAACGTCGTCGCCATCAACGCTGCAGCCAACGATCATATTGCCGCTGCACGCCAGACATCCGACGAAATGCTGCTCGGCAAGATCGCCATAGGCGACCGCACGGCCATGCACGTGCTCTATTCCCGTCACAACGTCCGGGTCTACCGTTTCGTCCTCCGCATGGTCCGCGACACCACGGTGGCGGAAGATCTCGTGAGCCAGGTGTTCCTGGACGTCTGGCGCACGGCCGACCAGTTCGAGGGCCGCTCGCAGGTTTCCACCTGGCTGTTGTCGATCGCCCGCTTCAAGGCGTTGACCGCGCTGCGCCAGCGCCGGCACGAGGACATCGAACAGGAAGAAGTGCTCGACATCGTCGACGAAGCCGACACGCCGGAAGCCGCGCTCGATCGCGCCACCACGAGCGAGATCCTCCGCGCCTGCGTCGCGAAGCTGTCACCGGCGCACCGCGAGATCATCAACCTCGTCTACTATCACGAGAAGTCGGTGGAAGAGGCCGGCGAGATCATCGGCATTCCCCAGAGCACCGTGAAGACCCGCATGTTCTATGCCCGCAAGCAGTTGGCCGAATTGCTGAGGTGCGCCGGCGTCGAAAGCCTCGCAGCGTGAAACAGCGATCCGGGAAGTCGTATGGAGGGTAAGAAATTGTAGGGATTGTTTTCGAAGCGAGAAAGCGGCGACGAAACAATTGAAACAATCGACGACATCACCTGGAAAAGCTCAGTCTCTATACATTAACCATCGAACGCAACGCCAACGCCGAACAGGAGAACGACATGCTGAAGCCGTCCTTCCGCTTCTTCATCATCCCGCTCGGCGCAGTGGCTACGCTTGCGACACTATCGAGTCAGAATGTCGCCCCGCGCGCGCAGCGCGATGCCGGTTTGACGCCGGTGCACCAGCAGGTGATCGACTGCAGCACCAAGAGCGCCGCAGAAGTCTGCGAGATCAGGTAGCGAGTTCTTACGTCTTCAAGTTCTAACCTCCCAAGGACTACCTCCAACGACCCGGCTGGGATGCCCCCAGGCCGGGTCGCTTTCCTTTGCGGCCGTACAATCGACGTGGAAGCCTCACACAGACGTGACCTCGCCCGGATAAGGCGGACGTAACGGCTGATCTTGCCATCGCGAAGAACATCACACTGCCGGCCCACGCATTGGGCGTGGCCGGTTGTGACGGACGATCGTGATGCCGAATCTTGTTCTCGCGCTGCTGGCAGGTGTTGTTACCGTCGCGGCGCCTTGCACCCTGCCGATGCTGCCGATCCTGCTTGGGGTATCGATAGGCCAGACCAGCAAGGTGCGGCCGGCGATGATCGCGCTCGGCTTTGTGATGTCATTCTCGATGGTGGCGTTGCTGTTGAGCGCGATCACACGCGCTTTCGATTTCGATCCCAACGCGTTGCGAACCGGCGCCGCAATTCTTCTGCTCGGCTTCGGCCTATTGATGATCTGGCCCGCCCCGTTCGAATGGCTGACGATCCGAATTGCCGGTCTTACCGCGGGCGGTTCGCCGGGCAACGCAACGCCATCGCAAAGCCTGATCGGCGGCTTCGTGCTCGGCACCACGCTGGGGCTGGTATGGACGCCCTGCGCCGGGCCCGTGCTGGGCTCGATCCTGACCCTCGTGGCGACATCGAAAGATACCGGCTGGGCCAGTCTGCAGCTCGTCGTCTACGCCACCGGAGCGGCGATTCCAATGCTCGCCATCGCCTACGGTGGGCAGGCCGTCACGACCCGCATCCGCAGCATCGCGCGGATCGCGCCGCGACTGCAGCAGGGCTTTGGCGTCGTCATTATCGCCTTCGCGGCCCTCTCCTACTTTCAATATGACACGCTGATCGTGGCGTGGCTGACCAGCTTCTATCCCAACGGCCAGATCGGCCTTTGACATCAGGAGGAAATGGAAATGATCATGCGCTCGCTTGTATCCGCCCTGGTCGGCGCTGTTTGCCTGACCGGCATCACCGCTCCTCATATCGCCCGCGCGCAGGAGCCCAAAGTGAAGGTTGCGGCCGCCGAGCAGAACGCGCCGAATTTTGTCGGCATCAGCAAATGGTTCAATTCGCAGCCGCTCACCATCGCCGACCTACGCGGCAAGGTGGTGCTGGTCGATTTCTGGACCTATGGCTGCGTAAACTGCGTCAACACGCTTCCCCATGTCGTCGCGCTCAACGCCAAGTACAGGAATCAAGGCCTCGTCGTGATTGGCGTCCATACGCCGGAATTTCCGTTCGAGCGCTCGGCGTCCAACGTCCAGGCCGCGCTGAAACGGCACGGCATCACCTACCCGGTTGCGCAGGACAACGAGTCGCAGACCTGGAACGCCTATCGCAACCAGTACTGGCCGGCGCAATACATCATCGACCAGAATGGAAATATCGTATTCCATCACGACGGCGAGGGACAGTACGAGCGGATTGACCGCACCATCGCCCGGCTGCTCAACGTCAACAGTTGAGCGCTTTTGCGAGGACTAAAGGACTATCGTCAAACCCGGCGTGCCAAGGTCCGCGCCGGGGTCGCTCGCTCTGCCTTGGTCATATTGACATGTTTTCACTACGATCGGACGCGTGATAACCTCATGTCGTAATTCACGATGGATAGCGCGTCATGTTCGAAGGCTGGGATGCGGTTGCGCTCGCCCGGGCGCAGTTTGCTTTCACGATGTCGTTTCACATCATATTCCCGGCCTTCTCGATCGGGCTCGCCAGCTACCTTGCGGTGCTCGAAGCGCTCTGGCTCTGGACCGGGCGCGAGGTCTTCATCAATCTGTTTCACTACTGGCTGAAGATCTTCGCGGTCGCATTCGGCATGGGCGTGGTGTCGGGCATCGTGATGTCCTACCAGTTTGGCACCAACTGGTCGGCCTTCTCCGACAAGACCGGGCCCGTCATCGGACCGCTGATGGCCTATGAGGTCCTGACCGCGTTTTTCCTTGAAGCAGGCTTCCTCGGGGTGATGCTGTTTGGGTTGAACCGCGTCGGTCCCCGGCTGCACTTTCTCGCAACCTTGATGGTCGCGATCGGCACACTGATCTCGGCATTCTGGATCCTCTCGTCCAATTCCTGGATGCAGACGCCGACCGGCTACGCCGTCAATGCGAGCGGCCAGTTCGTGGCCGCCGACTGGCTCAAGGTGGTCTTCAACCCGTCTTTTCCATATCGCCTCGTGCACATGGTGCTCGCGGCGTATCTGACCACCGCGCTCGTGGTCGGCGCGGTCGGCGCCTACCATCTGCTGCGTGACCAGCATCTCGCCGGCCCGCGCGTGATGTTCTCGATGGCGATGTGGATGGCGACTTTCGTGGCGCCAATCCAGATTCTGGCCGGGGACCAGCACGGGCTGAACACGCTGGAGCATCAGCCCGTGAAGATCATGGCGATGGAAGGCCACTACCAGAGCCACAAGGATGGCGCGCCGCTTATTCTGTTCGGATGGCCCAACCAGACGGCCGGCCGGATCGACTTCGCCGTCGAGATCCCCAAGCTCGGATCGGTGATCCTGAAGCATTCGCCGACCGCGCCGATGGCCGGCCTCGATACCGTGCCGCGCGAAAACTGGCCGCCGGTACCGATCACCTTCTGGTCGTTCCGCATCATGGTCGGGCTCGGCTTTCTGATGATGGGGCTCGGCCTGTTGAGCGCATGGATGCGCTGGCGCGGTCAGCTCTATTCCTCGCGCTTCCTGCACAGCTTCGCAATGCTGATGGGGCCGGCGGGCTTCATCGCGGTGCTGGCGGGCTGGATCACCACCGAGACCGGGCGGCAGCCATTCACGGTCTACGGCCTGCTGCGGACGGCCGATTCGGCTTCCCCGCTCGCTGCGCCTGCGGTCGGCTCTTCGCTGCTCGCCTTCGTCATCGTCTACTTCGCGGTGTTCACGGCGGGCGTGATCTATCTGCTACGGCTGATGGCGGCGCCGCCGCATCCGGGCGAAGCGGGACCGCCGCGTGACATTCCCGCCCGCGCCGCCGGCATCACCCCGGCCGCCGCCGCAGCAGCGGAGAGCGCGTCATGATCGACCTTGCCATGGTCTGGGCCTTCATCATCGCCTTCGCGGTGTTCGTCTATATCGTCATGGACGGCTTCGATCTCGGCCTTGGCATCCTGTTCCCGCTGTTTCCGAGGAAGGCGGATCGCGACGTCATCATGAACAGCGTCGCGCCGGTCTGGGACGGCAACGAGACCTGGCTGGTGCTCGGCGGCGGCGGGCTGATGGCGGCGTTTCCGCTCGCCTATGCCGTGCTGATGCCGGCGCTCTATACGCCTGTCATCGCCATGCTGGTCGGCTTGATCTTCCGCGGGGTCGCATTCGAATTCCGCTGGCGCACCACGCAAAGGGAACGCAACCGCTGGGACGTCGCCTTTTTCGGCGGATCGCTGGTGGCGGCGCTGGCGCAGGGCGTTGCGCTCGGCGCCATTCTGCAGGGTGTGCATGTCGAGGGTCGGCAATATGCCGGCGGCTGGTGGGACTGGCTGACGCCGTTCAGCGTGCTGACCGGAATATCGGTGTTGGTGGGTTACGCGCTGTTGGGCGCGACCTGGCTGGTGATGAAGACCGAAGGCGCGCTGCGCGACAAGGCCTATCAATTGAGTTGGGTATTGCTGTTCGCGATGCTCGGCGCGATCGTTGCCGTCAGCCTCGCAACCCCATTCCTCAGCGTGCAATATACCCAGCGCTGGTTCACTTGGCCGAACATCATCCTGACCGCGCCGGTGCCGCTTGCGGTGGCGGCCGTCACCGTGCTGCTGCTGCGCAGTCTTGCGAACAAATATGACTACCAGCCGTTCTTCCTAACGCTGGCGTTATTCTTGCTGTCCTATGCCGGCCTCGGCATCAGCATGTATCCCTATATCGTGCCGCAGAGCATCACGATCTGGGAGGCGGCCTCGCCCCCCAACAGCCAGATCTTCATGCTGGTCGGCGTGGCGATCCTGATTCCGCTGATCCTCGCCTACACGGGTTGGGCGTATTGGGTATTTCGCGGCAAGGTGCGGCCTGGGGGCGGGTATCACTGATGCCACGCGAGGAGAATCCGCGCCCGCTCGCGAAGCGCCTGATCTGGTTCGCCGCGCTTTGGCTCGGCGGCGCCGGCACCGTGGCGTTGATTTCGTTCGGCCTGCGGCTTTGGATCGCACCGAAATAAGACGGCTCGGCTACAGCACCATGACGGAAATCGCAGGTATTCCAGCCAGCTACCTCCTTTGCCCCAAACTTGCCATCAAGCTGCCACTGAGATTTGATGCTTCCTGATTTGGGTGGAGCATCAATGCATTTGGCCCCGCGCCAACGAGGAGAGCTTTGTATGACGAAACTTCGTCACCTGATCTGGATGGTCATTGCCGCAGGCGGCCTGATGCTTTCGGCCTCGCAAAGCCAGGCCCAGGCGCCCGACGTCGGCGATCAGCCAGGCCTGGTCCCCGACGATAACGTCGAGCTCGATCCGGAATGGCGCAAGCAGGTGGTCTACTACCGCACCAACGAAGCGCCGGGAACCATCATCATTTCGACCAAGGAGCGCCATCTCTACCTGGTCCAGGGTAACGGCCGCGCCATCCGTTACGGTATCGGCGTCGGCCGCGAAGGCTTCCAGTGGCAGGGTCTCCTGAACATCACCCGCAAGGCGGAATGGCCGGACTGGACGCCGCCGCCGGAAATGATCGCACGCCAACCCTACCTGCCGCGCTTCATGGCCGGCGGCCCCGGCAACCCGCTCGGCGCCCGCGCGATGTATCTCGGCACCACCGTCTACCGCATCCACGGCACCAACCAGCCCAATACCATCGGCACTGCCATCTCCTCCGGCTGCTTCCGGCTGGTCAATGCTGATGTCGCCGACCTCTACGATCGCGTCCCCGTCGGCACCAAGGTGATCGTCCGGCAAAAGCCCGAACTGTAACCGTCTCTGCCTCCCTTCCTGACGCCCTATTTCCCTCATCATCTGGTGAAAATAAATGATGCGCACATTTCGAGGCGGCCTGCTGATCGGGCTCGCGGTCGCGGCCCTGGTTGCAGCCGCCGCCATCATCTATGAGCGATACGACACCAAGACTTTGAAGCGCACCGTTCGCCGCGGCGAGGTGCTGTGTGGTGTCAACAAGGGCCTGCCGGGCTTCTCGATCCCCGACGAGAAGGGCAACTGGACCGGCTTCGATGTCGATTTCTGCCGCGCGGTGGCGGCCGCGATCTTCGACGATCCGTCCAAGGCGAAATTCATCCCGCTCGATGCCAGCGAGCGCTTCAAGGAGTTGCAGAGCCGGAAGGTGGACATCCTCTCGCGCAACTCGACATGGAGCATGTCGCGCGAGACCAATTACGACCTCTATTTCCCGGCCGTCGCCTATTATGACGGCGAAGGCTTCATGCTGCCGCGCTCGCGCAACATCGATTCCGCACTGGATTTGAACGGCAGCAAGGTCTGCGTGCAGGCGGAGACCACGACGCAGCTCAACCTCGCCGACTATTTCCGTATCAACAATATGAAATATACGGAGATGAAATTCGGAAAGCTCGAGGATGTCGTCAAGGCCTATGACAGCGGACAGTGCGACACCCTTACCGCCGATGCTTCCCAGCTCTATGCGCTCAGGCTCAGGCTCAACCTCTCCAAGCCCAACGACCACATCATCCTGCCCGACATCATCTCGAAGGAGCCGCTCGCGCCCGTGGTGCGGCTGCGCGACGACGACTGGATGATGATCGTGAAATGGACGCTTTATGCGATGATCAACGCCGAGGAGCTCGGCATCACCTCGAAGAACATCGACGAGGCGATGAAATCGAAGAAGCCCGAGGTGATGCGGCTGGTCGGCACCGAAGGGTCCTATGGCGAGGACCTCGGCCTGACCAAGGACTGGGCCGCCCGCATCATCCGCCACGTCGGCAACTACGGCGAAATCTACGACCGCAATGTCGGCAGCGAGTCGCAGCTGAAGATTCCGCGCGGCCTCAACCAGCTCTGGAGCGCCGGCGGCATCCAATACGCCCCGCCGATTAGGTAGGGGCCACATACGCCGTCATTGCGAGGAGCGTAGCGACGAAGCAATCCACGCTTCCGCAAGCGGCGAGATGGATTGCTTCGCTTCGCTCGCAATGACGGGATAGAGTTCAATACCCCTTCACCCTTGCCAACTGATCGGCGTGGAAATTGCTGTCGCCGAACAATTCCTGGCAGACGCGGGCGCGCTTCATGAAGAAGCCGATGTCGAACTGGTCGGTCATGCCCATGCCGCCATGCATCTGCACGCCTTCCTGCACGGCCAGCGTCGCCGTCGTGCCGGCGCGCGCCTTGGCAACGGCGACGGCGCTGCCTGCATTGGCCAAATCAGCATCGAGCGCCTGCAGCGCCTTCAGCACCGCAGCGCGGGTGATCTCGATATCGATGTAGAGCTGGGCAGCCCGGTGCTGCAGCGCCTGGAATTCGCCGATCGGCTTGCCGAACTGCTTCCGCTCCTTCAGGTAAGCGACGGTGCGGCCGAACACCTCTTCGCTCAAACCCACCATTTCCGACGCGACCGCGCCGCGGCCGACATTGAGCACGCTTTCGAGCAGCGGATAGCCCTGATCGACCTCCCCTAGCACGCTGTCGGCGTCGACATCGACATTGTCGAACACAATGCGCGCGGCGTTGTGGGAGTCCACCATGATGGTGCGCTCTCTCGCAATCCCTTTGGCCTTCGGATCGACAAGGAACAGAGTCACCCCGTTCTTCTCCCCGGCGCTACCGGCCGTACGCGCCGCGACGATCAGGAGACCCGCGGTGTGGCCATCGACGACGAGAGCCTTGTCGCCATTCAGCTTGAAGCCGTTGCCACTGCGTATCGCCTGCATCCTGGTCTGCAGCGGCCGATGCTTGGCGCCTTCATCGACCGCGAGCGCAGCGAGCAGCGAGCCGTCGGCAATCCTGGGCAGATGCTGCGATTTCTGCGCCTCGCTGCCGCCGCGCGACAGCGCCGAGGCTGCAAGCACAGACGTGGCAAGGAACGGCGACGGCATCAGCGTGCGCCCTATCTCCTCCATCACGATCCCGGCCTCGACCGCGCCGAGCCCGCTGCCGCCGAATTGTTCTGATACCAAGAGGCCGGAGAAGCCCATCTCGGCAAAGGTGTTCCAGAGCTCGCGCGAGAAGCCGGTTTCGTCCTTGCTGTCGCGCAACTGGCGCAGATGCGAGACCGGCGCCTTGTCACTGATGAGGCCGCGCGCACTGTCGCGCAGCATGGATTGTTCTTCATTGAGGATGAGGGCCATGGTGTATCAAGCTCCGGGCAGATCGAGGATGCGCTTGGCGACGATGCCGAGCATCACCTCCGAGGTGCCGCCCTCGATCGAATTGGCCTTGGTGCGCAGCCAGGCGCGCGGGCGGGCGCCGCCGCGGGAGCGGTCGCTTTCCCATTCCAGCGCGTCGATGCCGCCGGCCGACATCAGGATTTCGTAGCGGCGCTTGTTGAGCTCGGTGCCGTAATATTTCATCGCCGAGGAAAATGCCGGATGCGCCTGCCCCGCTTTGGCGAGATCAACGGCGCGGTCCGCGGCCGCGGCGAGCGCCGCTTCATCGACTTCGAAGGTCGCGATCTGGCTGCGCAGCACCGCATCCTCCAGCCGGCCCTGCGCGTCGGCACCGATGGAGTCCGCCGCGATCTGCCCAAGCGGACGGCCGACGCCGCGCTCGCCCATGCCCGAGATCATCGCGCGCTCGTGCTGCAATAGATATTTCGCAACGTCCCAGCCACGGTTGATGGTGCCGACCACATGCGACTTCGGCACGCGAACATTGTCGAAGAAGGTCTCGCAGAACGGCGAATAGCCTGAAATCAACAGGATCGGCTTGGTCGACACGCCCTTCGAGGCCATGTCGAACAGGATGAAGCTGATGCCGTCATGCTTCTTCGCGGTCGGATCGGTGCGCACCAGGCAGAAGATCCAGTCCGCATAGTTGGCATAGGACGTCCAGATCTTCTGGCCGTTGATGATGAAATCATCGCCGTCGCTCTCGGCCCGCGTCTGCAGCGAGGCAAGATCGGAGCCGGCATTCGGCTCGGAATAGCCCTGGCACCAGCGGATCAGGCCGGCCGTGATCTTCGGCAGATGCTCTTTCTTCTGCTCCTCCGTGCCGTATTTGAGCAGCGCCGGCCCAAGCATGGAGATGCCGAACGAGGTCAGCGGCTGCCGCGCGCCGATCGCCGCCATCTCCTGGCGCAGGATTTTCGCCTCCTCGCCATCGAGCCCGCCGCCGCCATAGTCCTTCGGCCAATGCGGCACCGTCCAGCCCTTGTCGCGCATCCGCTCGAACCAGACCCGCTGCGGCTCGGAGGAAAATTTCGCGTTGCGGCCACCCCAGAACGTGTCACCGTCCGAGGTCATGGGCTTGCGCATCTCGGGCGGGCAGTTCTGCTCCAGCCAGGCGCGGGTTTCACTGCGGAATTTTTCAAGATCGGCCATGGCGCGTTTCCATCTGACGAATTGTTGAAACGACCTTAGCCGCCGGACCGTGGAATTCAATATCTCCCTGCGCCCGCCGCCGGTGGCCGCGAGGCTGGAACGGGTGTATTCGCTTCCTGGGGTAACGATTGAAAAACAAGAGGAAACGGACATGAGGCTGAAGCTGCTTTCGCCTGGCGAAATGAACGAGGCGCAAAAACAGACCTATGACGAGGCGATCGCCGGCAAGCGCGGCTCCGCGCCGGCGCCGATGATGGCCTGGCTTAACAGCCCGGAAATGGCCAGGCATGCCACGCGGCTCGGCGAGATGCTCCGCTTCAACACGATCTTCCCGCCAAAGCTTTCGGAGATCGCGATCCTCGTCACCGCGCGCCACTTCACCGCGCATTACGAATGGTGGGCGCACAAACGCCTCGCGCTGAAGGGCCGCCTCGACCCGAAAATCATCGACAACATCCGCGACCGCCGCACGCCCGAATTCGACGACCCCAAGGCCAGCATGGTCTACGACGTGGCAAAATCGCTGCACGAAGGCCATGGGCTGTCGCAGGCGCTCTATGATGAGGCGGTCGCGCTCCTCGGCGAGCGCGGCGTGGTCGAGATCATCGGCTTGTGCGGCTACTACACGATGGTGTCGATGACGCTGAACACGTTTGAATTCGGCTTGCCTGATGGCGAGGTGTCGGAGCTGGCGTGAGCGACGGACGCCGCCGGAAACACAGGGTTTCCGGATAGGCCGGTTCCGCTGCGTTCGGATCATCCTTATATACGGAAACCCACTGGAGCTGCATCATGGCGCAAAATCCTCCCATCATCGCCGGCACGCGGATCGGGCATGTGCACCTGAAGGTCGCCGACCTCGATCGCGCCCTCGGCTTCTATTGCGGCGTGCTCGGCTTCGAGTTGCAGCAGCGCATGGGCTCCGGTGCTGCGTTCATCTCGGCGGGTGGCTACCATCACCACATCGGACTGAACACCTGGGAGAGCAAAGGCGGCCACCCGCCGCCATCAGGCACCACCGGCCTGTTCCACACCGCGATCCTCTACCCCACCCGCCCCGCGCTGGCGGACGCGCTGCACCGCGTGCTCAGTGCTGGTATCGCACTCGACGGCGCCAGCGACCATGGCGTCAGCGAGGCGCTCTACCTGCGCGACCCCGACGAGAACGGCGTCGAGCTCTATTGGGACCGGCCCGAGGCGCAATGGCCGCGCACGCGGGATGGCAAGCTCGCGATGTTCACAAAACGACTCGATCTCGAGGATTTGCTGCGGCAGCGGCAAGTCTAACCCCTCATGGTGAGGAGGCGCGCAGCGCCGTCTCGAACCATGAGGCCCCTATGTCGCCCGCGGCCCATCCTTCGAGACGCGGCCGCTCCTCAGGATGAGCGTGGTGCGTGGGGCCCGTATCCGGGCTACGCATTGCCACGTCTTCTAATCATGATCAGCACGGCTGCAATCAACTGGAGCGCGATGCAGCCGTAGAACGGCAGCGTGTAACTCCCCGACACATCGCGCAGCAGGCCGACCACGCCTGGACCGAAGGCATAGGTGATCTGGTTGATGGCGGTGACCAGGCTCACCAGCACGCCGAACGCGCGCGGGTCGAATTCGCGCTGCACGATCAGCGCCGGCAGCGTGATCAGGTTGCCGACCGAGAAGCCGAACACGGCGCAGGCCGCAATCAGCGCCCAATCGCTGCGCAGGTTGATGATGACCAGGAGCGCCACGGCTTGGCTGACGAAGGACAGCGCCGACGCCAATCGCTGGTTGAGGCGGTCGATCACGAAGGAGAACGTCACGCGTCCGACCACCGCCATCGCGGTCAGGAGCGCCATCGCCACCGCCGCGCGCTCGCGGCCGATCACCTGATCCAGGAACGCGATCAGGTGCACGATGAAGCCGACCTGGGCGAACAGCACCAGCGCAAACGCGATCGAGACCGACAGGAAGCCGAGATCGCGAAGCGCGCCGGCGCGGATCTGCGTCGGTGACGGCCCTCCTGCAGCCGAGAGCGCCACCGTCCCCAGATGCGCCGGCGGCCGGCCGACGAAGATCAGGATCACCGGCACCATCAGCACGATCATCGCGACGGCCGCCGCCGTCATTGCGCCGGAGAAACCGAAATAGCCGATGCCGGCGACCAGCAGGGGCACGCCGACGATGCCGCCAAAGCTCGCGCCGTTCAGCGCCAGGCTGATCGCCATGCCGCGCTTCTTGTCGAACCACAGGCCGAGCGTGTTGGTGATCATGCCGAGGCTGGTGCCGGCCCAGCCGAAGGCGAGCACGGCGTCGGCAAGATAGAGCTGCCAGGGCTCGCGCGCCTGCCCGATCGCGACCGCCGCCGCAGCCATCGCGAGTGTGCCCGCGATCAAGCAGCTCCGCGGACCGAACGCCTTCATCGCCTCGCTGACGAAGACGACGAGCCCCGCGCCTGCGAGATAGAAGAAGGTGGTGCCGGAGGAGATCAGCGATGCCGGCCAGCCGTGCAGGCGCTGCAGCTCGGCGACATAGACGCTCTGGCCGTAAAAGCCGAGGCCCCAGCCGAACGTCGCGAGCAGGAAGCAGACGACCACGATGCGCCAGCCGTCGTAGCGGAGCGCGGCTTCGTCGATGCTGGTGTGAGTTGATGCGTCCACGGTTCTTGCTTGTCGTTTGTCTGTTGGTCTAGCCGTCATGCCCGGGCTTGACCCGGGCATCCACGTTCTTTTCGGCCGCCAAGGACGTGGATGGCCGGGACGAGCCCGGCCATGACGAACACCATTAGCAGGGCTTGCTAGATCATCATTTCGATCACCACCGAACTGTCAGCAGTTGTCAGCAAGTCCTCAAATAGTTGGTTCCGGAAATTCATCGACGGTGCGCAATTTCGCGCGCCGCTTCGCAAGCGATACGATCCACAGCACGGCAAGCCCCAGCACCACCGGCGGGAACACGACAAGATTCACTGCCGACCAGCCGTAATTGGCGAGCAATTGGCCGGAGGAGAACGAGCCGACCGCCATCGTCCCGAACACCAGGAAATCGTTGAACGCTTGAACCTTGTTGCGCTCCTGCGGGCGGTGCGTCTCCAGCACCAGCGCGGAGGCGCCGACGAAGCCGAAATTCCAGCCGACGCCGAGCACGATCAGCGTCGCCCAGAAGTGCAGCGTGGTCAGGCCGGAGAGCCCGATCGTCGCCGCAAGCGCCTCCAAGAGCAGGCCGAGCGCAACGATGCGCGGTGCGCCGAAGCGGGCGATCAGCGAGCCCGTGAAGAAGCTCGGGCCATACATCGCGATGATGTGCCACTGAATCGCGAAATTGGAATCGCTGAGCGAGAGGCCGCACATCTTCATCGCGAGCGGCGCCGACGTCATCACCAGGTTCATCATGGGATAGGCGATGATGCCGCACAGCGCGGCGGCGATGAAGCGCGGCTGCCGCGCGATCTCGAGCAGCGGCCGGCCGCCATGCAGGTCGACCGCGGCGGGTTTTGGCGCATCGACGCCGGCCAGCACCGCCATCGCGACCAGGGCAACGAACGCCTGCATCAAGAAGCTGAAGGCGAAGAGATAAGGCGGCCAGATGTCCATGGTCCATTGCACGAGCTGCGGACCGAGTACGCCGGCGAATACGCCGCCCGCCATCACCCAGGACACCGCCTTGGGCCGGAACGCGGCACTGGCGCCGTCGGCGGCGGCGAAGCGATAGGATTGCGCCACTGCGCCATAGAGCCCGCCGAGAAAGGTCGCAAGGCAGAACAGCCAGAATGCGCCGCGCAGGATCGCGAAGGCGCCGAGCGCGCCGGTCAGCGCGCCGCAGCCGGTGCCGATGATGAACGCCGTGCGCCGGCCATAGGCGCGCGAGATCGCGCCGGTCGGCAGCGTGCCGGCGGCAAGCCCCAGCACATACATCGACAGCGGCACGGTCGCGAGCGAGACGCTCGGCGCCAGCGTCGCGCCGATGATCGAGCCGGTCGCGAAGATGACCGCCGAATTGGCGCCGGTCAGCGCCTGCGCTGCGGCCAGCCGCAGCACATTGGCGCGCGCCCGCGCGTCGTCGGCGATCTCATCGCTGGTCGTGGCACTCATCGACGTTCCCATCCCAAGGCGCCCGGCAGGGAACCTCGCTGTTGCAGGCGCACTATGGAGAGCGGACGCCGCCCGATCAACCAGCGCAAACGGACGGACGTTATGCAGGTGGCGCTGTGTGTCCCGCGTCACGGCCACGCTTCGCAATGACGGTGAGGTCTGATTCACATGTCAAACAGCTCTCCGCTGTCATCGTCCGGCTTGACCGGACGATCCAGTATTCCAGAGGCGGTAGTGCTTGAGCCGAGAGGCCGCCGGATACTGGATGCCCCGCCTGCGCGGGGCATGACGGTGGAGTGTGGTGAGAGGATGTGAGTTCGCATTCTCGCGGCGCGTTACGCCCGAGGTTTGCTTCACTTTCCACCCTCCTCCCTATCAGAGGGCGCAGGGAAAGCCGGGTGCCGGTTGCACCCATGGGTCCCGTGCAACAAAAAGCACGGGGGTAGGACCACAGGTTCAACCGAAGCATTCCGGCTTTCCCTGCGCGATGGTTTACGGCTTATTTCGTGCTCTCCCCGGTGACCGGGCTTTCTTGCCACCGTCATCTGTAGAAGCTTGCTTCTACGAACTTAGCGCCAGCGTCGGGGCGCCAGGACCACACGACTTCGCCGTCCGCGGATGTTGCGTTCGTCTTTCGCAACAACTGCGTCCACCGCATCTCACCGCAACGTTCGTGACGATCGCGACCCGCCCCTCATTCGCGCTGAGACGCGCGGAGTTAAATCACTGATTTGCCCGACGCCGAAAGCGGAATGTTTTTTGTGCGAGGGCCAGACGGGGCAAATCACCATGGAATCGCTGGCGAATTTCTCCGCTGTCATTCCGGGGCATCGCAAAGCGATGAGCCCGGAATCCATTTCGCCGCCTGCACAAGTGGGAGAATGGATTCCGGGCTCGCGACTTCGTCGTGCCCCGGAATGACGGAGAGTAAGTGGTCCGTGGCCCATCCCTCGAGACGCCGCTGGCGCGGCTCCTCGGGATGAGGTCGTCACTTTGGGACGTCCGGCGCCGGCGGCGCGATGTAGACTTTCCAGCTTACGGCGGGGCCGGGATGGCCGTGGACGAAGCGGCGCGTGGTCATGATCAGGCGCTCGGCGTGCGGCGCGTTCTTGGCGATCCAGCTCTCGAACGCCGGCAAGCGTCCGTCATTGGGATCGAACACGCCGATGAAGCCGAGGCGCTTGGCTTCCGCTTCGCTGGTGAGACCCGCGCCCCAGACCTCGCCCGGCGTGAACGGCGCCGGATGATCGGGGCTGTAGAACACCAGCGGCATGATCACCTCCGTGGTGCCGGCCACCGCCGCCCAGCGTGAGGCGAATTTGCGGTGCCAGGCTTCGGCGAGTTCGCGCGCAAGCTCGGCACGCGCGCCGTATTTCGCGACGCTGTTCGGATCGGCCGCGAGCTCGCGCTCGGCGATGGTCGGAGACGCGAACAGCATGGCAATGGTGATCACGAACCAGATCGCGCTGATCCGAAACAGCGCCATCTTGGGGATCCGCAGCCAGGGGATCGCGACCAGCGCCAGCGGCGTCAGGAAGAACAGCGAGATGCCCCAGTCGGTCTTGATGTAGATCTCGAAGAACAGCGCGCCGAGCGGCGGCCCGATGGCGACGATGATCTGGATGATCCAGACGTTGAGCGCCTGCGAGAGGTTGACGCCGGAATTCGGCCCGAGCGACCAGTTGCGCGTGAACAAGGTCGATGGCCGCCGCACCAGCGCGCCCCAGCCGAGCGCCAGCGCCGCCAGCACGATGCAGGCGGCGAGCAATCCGATATTGTGGACGATATAGCCGTTCACGAGGTACAGACTGACCGCGCGATTGTCGATGCTGTAGACATCTCCGGCATAGGTCAGCGGGGCGAAATGGGCCTCGCTCAGCCAGACGATATGCGGAATCATCGCCACGATCAGCGTTGCGATCGCAACCCACGGCGCCGGCGAGGCCAGGAAGCGCAACCGCTCGGGATGGATCAGCGCCGCCAGCCCGATGGCGCCGATCATGGTCAGCACCCAATATTTGGTCATCAGCGCCAGCGCGCCGGCAAGGCCGAGCCAGATGCCCGAAATCGCGGTGCGCTTCTCGAACGCATAGAGATAGGCCAGCACGACCGGCGGCAGGGTCGCAAGCTGCAGCAGGTCGGCGTTGTACTTGTAGCCCTTGAAGTTGAAGATCGGATAGAGCGCGAGCATCACCACGACGAAGAAGGCACGGCGGCGGTCGACGACACGGAGCGCGATCAGCCAGCAGACGACAAGGCTCACGGCGATGACCGCCATCGCCAGCGCATAGGTCGCCCAATCGGTCACCGGGAAGATGCGGAACCAGAGGCCGGCGACCCAGCCGGACAGCGGCGGATGCTTGCCATAGCCGAGCTGGAATTTCTGGCCCCAGGCAAAGGCCTCCGCGACGTCCATATGGATGTCCTGCGCGGACTTCAGATTGACGAGGATCAGCGTCCACAGCACGGCATGGGCGAGCGCAAAGCCGGTGACGAACCATAATCCGGTGACGGGATCGGTTGCGCGCGCCACCAGCCACGCCGCCAGGCGCGAGATCGACAATTTCCGTTTTGCGCGCGCCGCCGTGGGCAGGATTGATGCAGTCGCCATGGCCCCTGCCTAGCCTGTTTTACGGGCGAATGAAATCAGCTTGGCGTGAGGGAACGATGCCGCGCTCCCTCTCCCGCTTGCGGAAGAGACGAGCAAAGCTCGCTCCGGGAGGGCTGGGGCGGGGGTGTCGCGATTCACGCCGTCCTTGCAGGTGGAGAGAGCCCCACCCGACGCTGGCGCGCCGACCTCCCCCGCAGGCGGAAGAGGTGAAACCGCCTCAAAATTCCGCAATGTGGTTGCCGCTTCGGGGTGCGAATGCTATCTCGCGCCCCATGACGACCGTCCCTATTCCGAACATCCGCAACTTCTCCATTGTCGCCCATATCGACCATGGCAAATCGACGCTGGCCGACCGCCTGATCCAGATGACCGGCGGCCTGTCGGATCGCGAGATGGCCGGCAAGGAACAGGTGCTCGATTCCATGGACATCGAGCGCGAGCGCGGCATCACCATCAAGGCGCAGACGGTGCGGCTGAAATACCGCGCCAAGGACGGCAAGGATTACATCTTCAACCTGATGGACACGCCCGGCCATGTCGACTTCGCCTACGAGGTCTCGCGGTCGCTGGCGGCCTGCGAAGGTTCCCTGCTCGTGGTCGACGCCAGCCAGGGCGTCGAGGCGCAGACGCTCGCCAATGTCTACCAGGCGCTCGACAACAACCACGAGATCGTGCCGGTCCTGAACAAGGTCGACCTGCCCGCGGCCGAGCCCGAGAAGGTCAAGCAGCAGATCGAGGACGTGATCGGCATCGACGCCTCCGACGCCGTGATGATCTCGGCCAAGACCGGCCTCGGCGTGCCCGATGTCCTGGAGGCCATCGTCACCCGCCTGCCGCCGCCGAAGGGCGACAAGGATGCCACGTTGAAGGCGCTCTTGGTCGATAGCTGGTACGACGTCTATCTCGGTGTGGTCGTCCTGATCCGCGTCGTCGACGGCGTGATGAAGAAGGGTGGCCGCATCCGCATGATGGGCACCGGCGCAGCCTACGACGTCGAGCGCGTCGGCTTCTTCACGCCGAAGATGCAGCAGGTGGACGAACTCGGCCCCGGCGAGATCGGCTTCATCACCGCCGCGATCAAGGAAGTCGCAGACACGCGCGTCGGGGACACCATCACCGACGACCGCCACCCGGTGAAGGAGATGCTGCCGGGCTTCAAGCCGGCGGTCCCGGTGGTGTTCTGCGGCCTGTTCCCGGTCGACGCTGACGATTTCGAAACCCTGCGCGCGGCGATGGGCAAGCTCAGGCTCAACGACGCCAGCTTCTCGTTCGAGATGGAGACCTCGGCCGCACTGGGCTTCGGCTTCCGCTGCGGCTTCCTCGGGCTGTTGCACCTGGAGATCATCCAGGAGCGGCTGTCGCGCGAGTTCGATCTCAACCTGATCGCGACCGCGCCGAGCGTCATCTACAAGATGAAGCTCACCGACGGCAGCGAGATCGAGATCCACAACCCCGTCGACATGCCCGACGTGGTCAAGATTGCCGAGATCGACGAGCCCTGGATCGAGGCCACCATTCTCACGCCGGACGAATATCTCGGCAGCGTGCTGAAACTCTGCCAGGACCGGCGCGGCGCGCAGAAGGAGCTGACTTATGTCGGCAGCCGCGCGATGGTGAAATACGATTTGCCGCTCAACGAAGTGGTGTTCGATTTCTACGACCGGCTGAAATCGGTCTCCAAGGGTTATGCCTCGTTCGACTATCATCTGACCGACTACAAGGCGGCCGATCTCGTCAAGATGCAGATCCTGGTCAATGGCGAGCCGGTCGATGCGCTGTCGATGCTGGTGCACCGCACCCGCGCGGAGGGCCGCGGCCGCGCCATGGTCGAGAAGATGAAGGAACTGATCCCGCCGCACATGTTCCAGATCCCGATCCAGGCGGCGATCGGCGGCAAGGTGATCGCCCGCGAAACCGTCCGCGCGCTGCGCAAGGACGTCACCGCCAAGTGCTACGGCGGCGACATCACGCGTAAGAGAAAACTTCTGGAGAAGCAGAAGGAAGGCAAGAAGAAGATGCGGCAGTTCGGCAAGGTCGACATCCCGCAGGAAGCTTTCATTGCCGCACTGAAGGTGGATAGCTGAGGCCCGCCGTCATTCCGGGGCTCGCGAAGCGAGAACCCGGAATCCATCTCTCCACCGGTTATGTCGCCTGATGGATTCCGGGTTCGCGCTACGCGCGCCCCGGAATGACAGCGTTGGAGATTAGCCACCTTGCCCTCCCCCCACGGATAGGCCACCATCGCGTTCCCGCTCAACAAAACAAGAACAGCGAGGAAACGCATGAGCAAGGTGGAAGGATTCGATCTCGCCGATAAGGCGCGCGCGCTGGCGCCGTTGATCACACGAGATGCCGACGAGATCGAGCGGACGCGACGGCTGACGGGTGCGGTGACGTCGGCGCTGGTCGACAACGGGCTGTACCGGGCGCTGCTGCCGAAACGCTTCGGCGGCAGCGAGGCAACGTTGGAAGCGTTCATGCAGATGCAGGAGGAGATCGCCAAGGCCGATGCCTCCACCGCCTGGTGCCTCGGACAATGCAGCGTCTGCGCGATGACCGCGGCCTATCTCCAGCCCGATGCGGCCAACGAGATCTTCAACGTCGCGCCGGGCATTCTGGCCTGGGGCGCGATCGCGCATGAGGTGAAGGCGGTGCCGGGCGGCTATCTCGCCAATGCGCGCTGGGACTTTGCCTCGGGCTCGCGGCAGGCGAGCTGGCTGGGCGCGCATGTGCGCGTGGTCGAACAGGATGGTACGCAGCGGAAGAAGGCGGACGGCTCGGCGGAAATCCGCACCATCCTGTTTCCGGCGACCAGCGCCACGATGCACGACGTCTGGGACGTGATCGGGCTGAAGGGCACCGGCACCGATTCCTATTCGGTAGAGAACCTCTTCATCCCGGAGAAATTCACCGCGCTGCGCGACGATCCTTCGGCCTTGCGCGAAGGCGGCCCGCTGTACAAGCTTTCCACCAACATGGTGTTCGGCATGGGCTTTGCGGCGACCGCGCTCGGCGTCGCGCGCGCCACGCTCGATGCGGCGATCGAGCTTTCGCGCGGCAAGACGCCGCAAGGGTTGAAGGCGATGCGCGAGAACAATGCGGTGCAGGGATTAATCGGACGTACCGAGGCGAGCCTGCGCGCCGCACGCGCCTATCTCTATGCGACTGCAGCCGAGGTCTGGCGCGATCTCGAGCGCGGCAATCCGCTCACCGAAGGCCAGCGCGTGGCACTGCGCGTCGCCTCGACCTGGACCATCCACCAATCGGCAGCCGTGGTCGATACCGCCTATCATATGGCGGGTGCCACGGCCGTGTTCGCCGCCAACAAGTTCGAGCGCCGCTTCCGCGACATGCACGCGATCGCGCAGCAGATCCAGGCCCGCGACACCCATTACGAGGACGCCGGCCGCGCGATCCTCGCAGGGAATCTCGCCGGACCGCCGACCACACGCTGATCAGCCGTAGGGTGGGCAAAGCGTAGCGTGCCCACCATCAGCACTCCGCTCGTGATGGTGGGCACGCTGCGCTTTGCCCACCCTACGAATCGGCTCACGCCACCAGCGCGGCTTCGTTATCCGTCCCGCCGCGCTGCGCCTGCAGCAGGCTGACGATGTCGGCATTGGGCCTGGCGCGGCTGAACAGGAAGCCCTGGCCCTCGTGGCAACCTTCGGCGCGCAAGCAGCTCAGCTCGGCTTCGGTCTCGACGCCTTCGGCGGTGATGGTGACGCCGAGGCCCTTGCCGAGGCTGATGATCGAACGCACGATCGCCTGCGCATCGCGATTGGAGCCGAGGTCGCGCACGAAGGACTGGTCGATCTTGATCTTGTCGAACGGGAAGCTGCGCAAATAGCTGAGGCTGGAATAGCCGGTGCCGAAGTCATCCATCGAGATGCGCACGCCGAGCGAGCGCAGCGCGTGCAGTGTGGCCAGCACCTGGCTGCTCTTTTCCAGCAGCAGCGTCTCGGTGATCTCAAGCTCGAGCCGCCGCGCCGGCAGGCCGGAATGCTTCAGCGCTTCCGTTACCTGCGACAACAAATTGCCGGTGCGGAACTGAAGCGGTGACAGGTTGACGGCGACGCGGACATCGTCAGGCCAATGCGCCGCGTCGTTGCAGGCGCGCCGCAGCATCAAGCCGCCGAGCGGATTGATCAGGCCGGTCTCTTCCGCAACGGGGATAAACTCGCCGGGCGAGATCATGCCGCGCTCGGGATGCGGCCAGCGCACCAGAGCCTCGAAGCCGGTGATGCGGCCGCTCGAGAGATCGACCAGCGGCTGATAGAACGGCCGCAGCCCGTCCTCGTGGATCGCGTCGCGCAGATCCATCTCGATCTTGCGGCGGGTCTGGGCGCGCGCGTCCATCTCGGCCTCGAAGAAAGAGAAGGTGCCGCGGAATTCGGCCTTGGCGCGCGACAGTGCCATGTCGGCGCTCTTCAAGAGCTTCTCGGATTCGTCGCCGTCGCCGGGCGACATTGCGATGCCGATGCTGGCGCCGATCACGATGGAATTGCCGTCGAGCAGATAGGGTTCGCCAATCGCCTCCAGCAGCCGCTTCGCGAGCAGCACCGCGTCCTCCGGACGCGACACGCCGCTCTGGACGATCGCGAATTCATCGGAGTTGAGGCGGGCCAGCGCATCTTCCTCGCGCAAAGTCGAGCGCAGGCGTTTTGCGACGCCGCGCAACAGCTTGTCGCCAACGCCATGGCCGAGCGTGTCGTTGACGGCCTTGAAATTGTCGAGGCCGAGCACCAGCACCGCGACCTTCTCGGCGCTGCGGCGGGTGTGCAGCAGCATGTCGTCCATCTGCTGGCGCAACAGATTGCGATTGGGTAGCGCCGTGAGGCCGTCATGCTGGGCCATGAAGGCAAGCCGCGCCTCGGCGCGCTTGCGCTCGGTCATGTCCATCAGCGCCAGCAGCACCGCGGGCTGGTCGCCATGCATCAATTCGCGCGAATAGATCGCAAGATCGATCAGCGTGCCGTCGGCCCGCACATGCTTCCAGGTCCGCGCCGCCTGCTCGTCGCCGTCGCGGCCGCCGATCCACGGCAGTTCGGTATCGAATGCCTGCAGGCTGCGGATGGTCAGTTTCTCGAATTCGGCGCGGCTGAAGCCATAGTGCTCGGCCGCGGCATCGTTGACGGAAAGGATGCGCTCGCCGTCGAGCGAGCAGAGGATCATCGGCACCGGATTGCCGTCGAACAGCAGGCGGAACGACGCTTCGCGCTGCTTCAATTCGGTGATGTCGACGCGCAGGCCGACGACGCCGCCATCCGACGTCAGCCGCTCCTCGATCAGGACGACGCGGCCGTCGGCAAGCTTCTGCTCATGCCGCTCGCCGGGCTGATAGAGCTTCTTCAGCCGCTCGGCGATCCACGCCTCTTCGCGGCCGATTGCCTCGGGGTAATCGCCGCGGGCGACGCCGACCCGGAGCGTGTCCTGCAGCCGCGCGCCGTGCTCGAACTGGTCGGAGCTGCGGCGATAAATCTCGGCATATTTCTTGTTCCAGAGGATGTAGCGGCCTTCGGCATCGAGGAACACGATGCCCTGCGGCAGGATGTCGATCGCCTCGCGCAGGCGTTCGTTGGAGCGGCGCGCATCCGCAATCGCCGCTTCAGTCTCGGCGCGCTTGCGCACGATCTCGCCGATCTCGGATGGAACGCGCCGCCGGCCGCCTGAAAGCTTCGGATCGGGTTTGACGGGACGGCCGGGAATTCTCGCCGTCACTTTGCGCTTCAGTTTCTTAGCCGCTCTTGGCCCCATCTTCGGCATCGATTTTCCGCCACACGCACTCCCGTCGAGCATGCTTCTCCGATAAGTGTCTGAAAAAATGGTATATTCCGCCGGTTCCCAGAATAGAACCGGACTCCGAGCTGCCTGTTTAGGAGGCGGACTTCCGCATCCCTGAATACCGGCGGGCGGCTCGGAGGGGCTGAAAAGCAAATCCAACCGGCAAATCAACCAAGCGCGCGGAGCCAATTTTCCCGCGATCCGGGTAGCGATGCTGCGGATGCACCAATGGCGCGTATTCCGCACGAAATTGCGTCATTGCGCGACAGGGTTAATGCCCGGTTAAGCCGCGAGCCTGCATCGAACCAATGATGAGGCGGCGCGACATCTGCTGCCGCCAAAAAGGCTTCGGCCGCCTGCCGGTTCGGGCTATCCTCCATCGCAGGGGACGCCAAGTTGCAGACGGCGGACGAGGCGCGAGCATCGCCTCGGGGAGGGGACCCGATGCGCCAGGGCACGCACAATCGATCTCTCACCATCAGCACTCTCTTGGCGGCGACGCTGGCGCTGCTGCTGACATCTGGTCCCGGCATTGCCGGAGACTATCCGGACCGCACCGTCAGGATCATCGTGCCATTCTCCGCCGGCGGCACGGCGGACGCGGTCCCGCGGCTGGTGGCAGATTGGCTGTCGCGCAAATGGGGCCAGCCGATCGTGATCGAGAACAAGACCGGCTCAGCCGGAAATGTCGGGGCCGAGGAGGTCTACAATGCCGCCCCCGACGGCTACACCCTGCTCTCCACGCCGCCGCCGCCGCTCGTCATCAACCAGAATCTTTATCGGAAGCTCGGCTTTGATCCGGCGAAGTTCGAACCGATCATCGTGATGGCGCAGGTGCCGAACGCGATCTTCGTCCGCCCCAACGGCATCAAGGCATCCAGCGTGGCGGAGTTGATCGATCATCTGCGCGCAAACCCCGATGGGCTCACAGCCGCCACGCTCGGCAGCGGGACCACGTCGCATCTGAGCTCCGAACTGTTCGAGACGATGGCGAAGGTGAAGCTGCGCCAGATCCCCTATCGCAGCACCGTGCCGGCGCTGCAGGGCCTGCTCGCCGGCGACGTCGACCTGATGTTCGACAATCTCGGCGTCACGCTGCCGCTGGTGACGGCCGGCAAGCTCAAGCTGCTGGCGGTGGCCTCGCCCAAACGGTTGCCATCCATGCCCAACGTGCCGACGATCGCCGAAACGCTGCCGGGCTTCGAAGCGGTCGCCTGGTACGCGATCGTGGCCCCGCCCGGGACGCCGAAGGCAATCGTCGAGAAGATCAATGCCGACATCAACGAAGTGCTGGCCCGGCCCGATATCCAGGCCAACTTCCGAAAGCTCTCCGCGGAAATCTATGGCGGCTCGGTGGAGCGGACGGCCAAATATCTGCGCAGCGAGGTCGACCGCTGGGGCACGGTGATCAAGTCGGCCAACATCGAGATGCAGTGAGGCTGGCGAATTTTTTCCACTTCTCCCGCAAGCGAGAGAGGGAGCGCAGGGTTCATGGTGGCTGCTACTCCATTGAAGTTCATCACGTGCCAGTTCGTGCTGGAGATCAACCAATTGCGATGTCACAGCGGCTCGCGGAACGTCGAATCCATGTTACGCTGACTGCCCTTCGAGTGAATCCCATGACGTCCCGCCCGATATTGACCCTGCTGATTCTTGCAGCTCTGTCGCTTGGTGCCGACGCCGCGTCGGCGCAGGACAGAGGCTCGGTCAATCCGAAGCCGCTGCCGCCGCTCGCCAATCCCAACGATCCCAAGCTCGGCGCCAAGGAATTGTTCGCGCGCAAGGTGCTGCCGACGGCGACGCCGACGCGGGTGATCGGCTCCTATTCCAAAGGCTGCCTCGCCGGCGCGGCGCAGATGCCGATCAACGGCGAGACCTGGCAGGTGATGCGGCTGTCGCGCAACCGCAACTGGGGCTATCCCGGTATGATCGCGCTGCTGAAGCGGCTGTCGGTCAGGGCGCACAAGGATGCCGGCTGGCCGGGCATCCTGGTCGGCGACATCGCGCAGCCGCGCGGCGGGCCCGCCTTGAGCGGCCATGCCAGTCACCAGATCGGTTTGGATGCCGACGTCTGGCTGACGCCGATGCCCGACCGCAGGCTGTCGCGCGAGGAGCGCGAGGACATGTCGGCGGTGATGATGGTGCGGCCGGACCGGCTCGATATCGATCCCAAAGTGTTCACCCCTGGCCATGTGCTGGTGCTGCGCGACGCCGCGCAGGAGCCGGGCGTGCAGCGAATCTTCGTCAACGCCGCGATCAAGAAGGCGCTCTGCCGCGAGGCCAAGGGCGACCGTAGCTGGCTCGCCAAGATCAGGCCGTGGTGGGGCCACGACTATCACTTCCACATCCGCATGCGCTGCCCGGCCGGCGCCACCGAATGCGAGGGCCAGCCGTCGCAGTCGGAGGATGAAGGCTGCAAGCCTTCCGACTTCGCCTTCTGGTTCTCCGATGCGGTGCTGCATCCGAAACCGCCGCTGATACCGCCAAAGCCGAAGCCGCCGATGACGCTGGCGCAAATGCCGGCCGCCTGCAAAGCGGTGCTGAATGCACCGGACGCGAAGCAGTAATATCTTCTTCGATGGACGCCGTAGCCCGGATGGAGCCATCAGGCGCGCATCGCGCGACCCGTTGGCTCCATCCGGGCTACGCATTGCGCCGCAAGGATAACATCTTCGTCAGGACGCTATTCCCGCGGCGGCTTGATGGGCTATTGTCGCATCGGCCTGCGCCGCAAGCGCAAGGTCTGTGCCGGGGACGACGGTCCCGCTCGTTTCAACCAAAAACCACATAGGCGCGGCATGACCGCGCGCATTCAACCATTGCGAGGAGCGATCATGCGTCTCAGTGCACGTAACCAGATCAAGGGCACCGTCGTCGAGGTGAAGAAGGGCGCAACCACGTCCCATGTCCGCGTCGATATCGGCGGCACCGTCATGACATCCTCGATCACCAACGAGACGGTCGATGATCTCGGCATCAAGGTTGGCGGCAAGGTCATCGTCGTGGTCAAGGCCTCCGATGTCATGATCGCGGTGGAATAGTCATGCGGCGGACATCTGTTCTGATTGCGTTGCTGTTGCTCGGCGCCGTTCCCGCTCTTGCAGCGGAAGAACCGAGTGGTTGTGACAAGTTCAAATGGCCGATCGATCGCGAGCGCGCCGCGCTGACCGCGCCCGATCGCGCCAAATTGACATCGGGCAACGAGTTTGCGGCATTGCCCGCAAGCGGACTCACGCTGACCCTGGTGGCGCCGGCAGATGCAAAACTGCCGACGCCGCCGGAACGGGCACCGAAGGACGGCACCTTTGCCGGCTTCACCAGCTTCAAGAATGCGCCCAAGGCCGGCCTTTACACGATCAGCCTGTCGTCCGGCGCCTGGCTGGACGTGGTGCAGGATGGTCACTTCCTCAAGCCCAAGGCATTCAGCGGCGCCACCGACTGCGACGGTATCCGCAAGACGGTAAAATTCGAGCTTTCTGCGAGCCCGTTCGTGCTGCAGATCAGCGGGGCCAAAGAGAATTCGATCTCGATCGCGATATTACCGAGCGAATGACGGGCAACGGCATGATCCGGAAAAGTGGAGACCGGTTTTCCGAAAAAATCATGCCCAAACAAAGAGCTGGAGCTGGATGGCTTTTCCAGGAAAAGTTATCCAGCTCTAGACAAACGGTCGCCTTTACCCACGCGACCAGCCTGTTATGTTCCCACCGCGATATCCCCGGCGGCCGTAAGCCTCGGGGTCACCCGGAACGGCGCTTCCGTCTGTCGCGGACCACACCGATTCAACCAACGCCCGAAGTATGCGCGCGGTCCGCGTGCATGTGGACGTGATGGAGCGCTTGCCATGAACCGCCTTGCCGGAATTGTCGCCGCCTTTGTCCTTGTGCTGTCTTCAGCCGCCTTACCTGCGAGCGCGCAGGAAAAGACCTTGACCGTGTTCGCGGCCGCCTCGATGAAGAACGCACTTGACGACATCGACGCCGCCTACACCGCCAAGACCGGCGTCAAGGTCAATGCGAGCTATGCCGCCAGCTCTGCCTTGGCAAAGCAGATCGAGCAGGGCGCGCCGGCCGACGTGTTCGTCTCCGCCGACACCGACTGGATGGACTACGCGATCAAGCAGAAGAACATCAACGAGGCGACGCGGGTCAATCTGCTCGGCAACAGCATCGTGCTGATCGCGCCGAAGGACTCCAAGATCGACAACGTCAATATCGGCGCCGGCTTTGATCTCGCAAAACTCGCCGGCGACGGCAGGATCGCGACCGGCGACGTCAAGGCCGTGCCGGTCGGCAAATATGCCAAGGCGGCGCTGGAGAAGCTCGGCGCCTGGCAGGCAGCCGAGCCGAAATTCGCGATGGCCGAAAGCGTGCGCGCGGCACTGACGCTGGTCGCCCGCGGCGAGGCCGTGCTCGGCATCGTCTATTCGACCGACGCCAAGGTCGAGCCTGGCGTGAAGATCGTCGGCACCTTTCCCGCCGACAGCCATCCCGCGATCATCTATCCGGTCGCGGCGACGACGACGGCGAAGCCCGAGACCACCGAGTACCTCAACTTCCTGAAATCGTCGGCGGCAAAGACCATCCTCGAGAAGTACGGCTTCAAGTTCCTGATCACGCCGACGACCTGAGCATGATCCGGAAAAGTGGAAGCATGATCTGAGCCCACGTGTTCGAGATTTCGCCGACCGAGTGGACGGCGATCCTGCTGTCGCTGCGGGTCGCCATCGTCGCAACGCTGGTCGCGACCCCCCTGGGGATCGCGCTGGCGTGGCTGCTGGCGCGCCGTGACTTCTGGGGCAAGTCGGTGCTCGACGCGCTCGTGCACCTGCCGCTGGTGCTGCCGCCCGTTGTCACCGGCTATCTCCTGCTGCTTGCGCTCGGCCGCCGCGGCTTTCTCGGCGCATGGCTTGCCGATCATCTCGGCATCGTCTTCGCCTTCCGCTGGACCGGTGCGGCGCTCGCCTGCGGCGTGATGGCCTTTCCATTGCTGGTGCGGCCGATCCGGCTTTCGATCGAGGCCGTCGACCGGCGACTGGAGCAGGCGGCGGGAACGCTGGGCGCGGCGCCCTGGCAGGTGTTCCTGACCGTGACCTTGCCGTTGGCGCTGCCGGGCGTGCTCGCCGGCATGGTGCTCGGCTTCGCCAAGGCGATCGGCGAGTTCGGCGCGACCATCACCTTCGTCTCCAACATCCCGGGCGAGACCCAGACCATCTCGTCGGCGATCTATTCGCTGATCCAGACGCCCGAGGGCGACCTTGCGGCGGCGCGGCTCGTCATCATCTCCATCGTGATCGCGATGAGCGCGCTTGTTGCATCGGAGTGGTTCGCGCGGCGCGCGACGAAGCGGCTGCACGGAAACTGATTATGCTCCGCGTCGACGTCACCAAGCACCTTGGCGAATTCACGCTTTCGGCTACCTTCACCAGTGAAGGCCGCGTCACCGGCCTGTTCGGCGCGTCGGGCGCCGGCAAGACCTCGCTGATCAACATGATCGCGGGACTGCTGAAGCCCGACCGCGGCATCATCTCGCTCGATGGCGAGACGCTTGACGACACCGAGGCGCGCGTGCATGTGCCGCCCTACCGGCGCCGCATCGGCTATGTGTTCCAGGACGCGCGGCTGTTCCCGCATCTCGACGTGCGGCAGAACCTCGATTACGGGCGGCGCATGAACCGCCTGCCGGATGATCCGGCGCAGCACAGCCGCGTCACCGACCTGCTCGACATCGGCCATCTCATGGATCGCCGTCCTGGAAAACTTTCCGGCGGCGAGCGCCAGCGCGTCGCGCTCGGACGCGCGCTGTTGTCGAAGCCGCGCCTGTTGCTGCTCGACGAGCCGCTCGGCTCACTCGACGAAGGGCGGAAGGTGGAGATCCTGCCTTATCTGATCCGGCTGCGCGACGAAGGCATTCCCATGGTCTATGTCAGCCACGACGCCGCCGAACTGCGCCAGCTCGCGACCCAGATCGTGATGCTGCGTCGCGGAGAAGTGACCGCGTTCGGCGGCGTGAAGGTGCTGACGGGAAGCCCGAAGTGATTTCGGCCGCCTTCCCTTCTCCCCTTGTGGGAGAAGGTGGCGCGAAGCGCCGGATGAGCGACTATCTGGATTGTCAAGTTGCATTGGCGTAAGCGGCACGCGCCTCGCGTGCTTTGGCGTTGAGGCGGACCAGGAGCTTACGGGCGAGCGCAATGCGAATGACCATTTTTTCCTTTCCGGCAGCGACCAGCCTATCGCGAAAGTCGGCGAGGCTTTGGTCATAACGCGCGGCAATGGCCGCGACGAGGAAGAGGATCGAGCGGACGCCGGCGCGGCCGCCGCGGATGGATCGCTTGCCCTTTCGCTTGCCACTGTCATTGGCGATCGGGGCGAGGCCGACCAGCTTGGCAATGGCTTTGTTGGAGAGGATACCGATCTCCGGCAGCTCGGCGTGCAGCCGGCCGACGGTCCGTCCAGCCACGCCCTTCACCTCGCGCCAGGTTTCGGCGAGCTTTGCCCACAGCGGATCGTCGTCGATCATGGAGGCGATCTCGCCTTCGAGCGAGCGGGACTGGCGCTTCAGCAGGGCGATCACCTCGTCTACACTTGCCTGCATCTCCGTGTTGTCGAACATGCTGGCGCGGCGCTGCTTCTGGACCGTGAGGTCGTCGGTGACCTGCCTGAGCCTTGTTACCAGGGCCTTCAGGCGCTGCTGGGCCTGGCTCGGCAGCGC